>NZ_JSYF01000014.1:0-23062 GCF_054824225.1 Pontibacter sp. HJ8 | reverse complement strand
TGCGGTTGATGTGACATGGTATGCTGGTAGTAAATCTTGTGCAAGATAAAGGTTATACGAACGGGATTCAGGTATAACTTATAATTTCTATACCTCTTTAGCACTGATGCTGGCAGCCAGGTGAATGCTCATGTAAAGGCCTAAAGGCGGCAGGTTAGTGAACTGCGGTGGCCACTTCCTTTTCAAATACAAAAAGGAGATGTTGCCGGTATGCTTTCATGTCCCGGGCAATGCCGGCATTCGCTGGTTGGTTGCTGGCGATATCACCACCAGCTGTGAAATAACGAATTGAGTGATAGCTGCAGGAGGCTAAGATAAAAGGGTTTTATGGCGACGGGTTTGCGTCATATATACCTATTCTATACAGCGCCTGATGCCTTTTTACGGTCGTGTATTACTCCAGTTCCTCCACCGCCTGCTTCAGGTTACCGGAAATGGTGTGCAGCCATTTTAGCTGTTCGGAAATAAGGCGGGCCTCCTTCAGGTTTTTGAGAAATCCGGGGTCGATGGGTTTGTAGCTTGCTCCGGCCAGCTGACGGGTGCGTATGGCAACCAGCTCGTTATACCTGCCCTCCAGGTGCCCGTAAGCCTCTACCAACTCTTCTTTCGAAACTTCTGCTGCCTGCGGCTCCTGTTGCAGTGTTTGTAAGGCCTGCGCCAGGTTAGCGTCTATCGACTTTATGATCAGCTCGAAGTGTTCAGAGGAGGCCTCCGCTTCATTGTCCCGGATAAACGTCCCGAGCGCGGCCGCAGCAGCCAGAAAGGTATGGTTCAGGCCGACAATCTCGTAGATCTTCATCAGGTTCTGCTGCGTGGATTTCGGCTCCTGGCTCATCCGCTGGAAAGCTGCGTTCAGGTTGCCCATCTGCAGAAAGGCTTCTTTTCTGGCAAGCTTATAGACCGTGGTATTCTGCATTTTGTGCCGGTTATACCTGTCTATCTCGGCCAGGTAGTTCCGGTTGGCGTTCAGGGCCTTCACAATGTTGCCCTTTATACTCAAAGATTCCCACGATGGCCATAAAAAAGAGATAGACCCCAGGGCAATGGCAGCCCCTGTGAGGGTATCGATCACCCGGTACTGGATCACATCGAAGGCATCCGGTTTGATGAGGGCATAGATGAATATGACCCCGGTGGTAACAAAGACAGAGGAGGTGCGGTAGTTTTTCTGGATAAAGCTCAGGGAAAGTACCAGCGATACCAGGGCAAGCACGCTATACAGGTATACGTTCTGCACCAGCAGCACCACCATGCCCGCAATGATGGCACCTAACACAGTACCATAGAGTCTGTGCTTCGACCGCTCTTTGGTAAGGGTATAGCCGGGCCGCATAATGACCATAACCGTGAGCAGTATCCAGTACGCGTTCTGTATCGGGAAGAGGATGCCCAGCACGTAGCCCAGCAGCATGGCGATGGTTAGCCGGGCGGCATGTTTAAAAATGGGCGATTCAGGCGTGAAGTTCTCCTTTAAGACCTGCACATCATAATCCTGCTGGGTAATAAACCGCTTGCTCTCCCTGCTTTGCAGGCCAACACTTTGCTGTTCTTCCAGGTCCTGGTATACCCGCTCGATAGACGTTATCTTTTGGAGCAGCTTCTCTTCATAATCCAGCAGGTTGTGGAGCAACAGTGCACCCTCCCTGGCCTGGGGCAGTTTCAGTTCTTCCACATACTGCCTGATGCTTTGTCGGCACTTTTCCAGCAAGGTGTCCAGGTCTTTTTCTGCTGACAGGGCACGCCCCTGCTGCATGCAGTTGGCCAGGTTGTCCAGCTTGTCTGACAGCTCAAAAACCAGTTTAATGAACGGCAGCAACACCCTGACGGAGTGGCTGAACAATTGTCTGGCGCGCGCGTAATTGGCCGGGTTGGCAAGCGATAGTTCTAGGATGTCGATCAGCTCGATAAAGATCAGGAGCTGTTTGCGCTGGTAGTTAGAGGTGCCGGTGCTTTGCCTTTCGCTCAGGAGAACCTCGCGCAAGGACTCGTGTGTCTCGTTCAGTTTCACCTGCAGGTTGTAGAACTCTTTCTGCAGGGACTCCTGGTCCTGGCTCTCCGTGGCCAGTTTGCCCCGCAGCTGAATGTAGCGGGCTGTCTGCTGCAGACAGTCGATGATGAGGTTTTCGGTTTGCCGCTTTTGCAGCAGCGAATGGAAAATAACCGAAAGCAGCAGGGCCCACAGGCCGCCTGCACCAAGCAGCAAGCCATGTATAAAAATATCGGCACCGGTATACGGGTGTACAAAGCTCAGCACAATGGCCATCAGTCCCGCAAAAGATACCAACGAAGCCCGGAAACCATAAACGGAAATAAAGGAAATGCCAAACACCAGCACAGCCAATACCGGAAGCAGCAGGTATAGACTGACCGATGCCAGGTTAATGGCCATACTGGCCAGCATGGCAATGGCTGCCGAAACGAGTATGCCGATGGTTTTATGCTTTCTGCTGCCCGGCACGTCGCTCCCCGAAGTCAGCATGACCCCTATGGCTACGCTCAGGAAGTAGGGCAGCTGCCCGAGCCAAATCCCCAGTGAAACAGGCACAGCGGCCCCAAACGTAATCACCAGCGCCTTTACAAAGTCGGTGCTCTTGATAAATTGTCTCAGCTCTTGCAGCATACAGCAAATGTACGGGAAGTAGAGACGCTAAGTAGCATCTCCAGCAAGAACTATCTAACTCCAGGCCAGTTTGCCTTTCATCTTCAGGTGTATGTAGATAAGAAATGGCAGATGCTCACACGCCAGCATGGCGGCGATGAAGAATGTTAAAGGATAGTGACAAAATAAAGTATTCCAACAGCGAACAATAAGCCAGCAGCCTCAGGCAAATCCGGATATCCCTGCTGCGTGCAGCCGGATTGCCTGAGGCGCTGATCTGCTGATTTGTTTACTTCTCCACCATGATTTTGATCGTCTGCACGGTGCTGCCGGCAGAGAGGCGTACCAAGTACATTCCGCTGCCCATGTCTGCGGCCGGGAGCTGGTGCTCATAGCGCTTGCCGGTTTCTGCTGTCCCGGCAGCCAGCCGCCGCACCAGTGCTCCCTTCAGGTCGAAGAGCTCCAGCGTGTAGTCAGTATCCTGGTCAACAGAGAAGGCCAAAGTGGTACGGTCGCTGAAGGCGGTAGGGTAGGCTGCTAGTCCAGTTGCGGCAGGAAGTGACTCAGCCGCGAGCGGTTTGCTGTTCTGTGCGCTCTGTATATTCGGCGTGTGGATGGTGATGGTGCCACTACTGATAGCCTGACACGCCGTGACATTGTCGTCGAGATTAGTAGAGCAGGCAGCCTGGTTATCATACACCACTGCACCCCGGGTGCCATCAGGGCGGATCTCCCATACCTGAATGCGCAACTGGTCCTCTTCTCTGGCTTTACCAAAGTTTCCGTCAGTGGCTGCTACTAAGAAACCAAAGGTGCGGGAATCATTTATGAACTTCCCTGCGCTATCGCGGTAGGTGACCTTGCCCTGGCCACGGTAGAAGGCCTGATTACCTGCAATTACCAGCGTACGGGCCTGCTGCAAAGAGCCCCTGAAATAGAAGGAACCGTTTTCAACCAAAAGTTGCATCTCCCCCTGTAGTGGGTTCTCTTCTCCCTTTTTATACCTGGCCATCAGACCAAAATAAGCTCTGCTGCTGGTCTGCATGAACTCATAGTCAGGATGTGCAGGCGATCGGAGCCAGCCGCCACCGGTCAAGAAGCCGGCCTCGGTGTCAAAGACATGCACATACCGGGTAGCGGTGCTGACAGGGCAGCCTTGGGTGCCGCCATAGGTAACGCTGAGCTTGTATACCTGGGAAGTGGAAGGCCAGTTGACAGCAATGGCTTTGGTCCCCTGGCCGCTAAAGTCCGTGTAAACGGCGCCTTTGCCGTCAGTGATGCTCCAGGTAAAGCTGGTGGCATCCGTTGTGAGGGCGTAAACGGAGCCCCTGGTGCGCACAGCTGCTGTGGAACTACCAGAGACGGCTGCCTCAGTTAATGCAGGGCACTCGGACTGCTGGTTGTATTTAACGGTGAGCATGTCAAGAGCCGTGGCCGTGCCGCGACTGTACCCTGTCACAATGATGCTACCCGACAAATCCAGTGCCATATCTACTGCAGCGGCATCATAGCCTGTGGTCTGAATGTCCCAGAGAGGTGTTCCGTTGGCAGAGTTGTACTTGATTGTGTTGAATACGGTGCTGCTCCCACGGGTGCTATATCCGGTGACGTAAACGCTGCCGGCCTGATCCACCGCAATGGCTCTCGGCCAGTCTGTTTCATTGCCTTCGGAACTGTAGCGCTGCACCCAACTTTCCTGGCCTGTAGCGGCGTCATATCGTAGGGTGGCAAAGTCAGAACCGGAGGTATCACTCCAGCTGGCACCTGTAACGTAGACGCCTCCGCTGCTATCCACTGCGATGGCGTTCGCCTGATTGGTGCCCTGGCCCTTTCCTTTGTAAATCCCCGTCCAGCTTACTTCGCCGGTAGTAGCATCATGCCTGACTGTTAGAAAGTCTTCTATACCCGTTGTCCAATCATAGCTGTAACCGGTCACATAGATACCCTCCTGATCCATTGCGATGGCTCTGGCAACATCATAGCTTTCGCCTTTTCCTCCATAGCGCTGCACCCAATCCTGCGCTCCGCTTGCTGCGCTGTAGCGAATCGTTGCAAAGTCATAACTGCTGTTTTCGCCCTGGCTATACCCGGTTACATAGATGCCGTCCTGCTCATCAATGACCATCCCGGTGGCCCTGTCAATGCCTCCTGCCGGGCCATTGTACCGCTGTACCCAGGTTTGGGCACCGGTGGCGGCCTCATAGCGCACCGTTGCGTAGTCGCTGTTGTTTTTGCCATTGCCGACACTGCTACCCGTTACGTATACACCGCCTTTGTTGTCCAGCGCAATGGCCTCTGGCTGATCAGCTTTGTTGCTCTCGCCATTGTAGCGCTGCACCCAGTTTTCTTCCCCGGTGGCAGCCTCATAGCGGATCGTGACGTAATCAGCGGGCGTGTTATTGCTATAGCTGTATCCGGTCACATACACGCCCCCCTGGTTATCTATCGCGATGGCGCTGGCCCGGTTATTCTGGGCTTGCTGGTATACTTTTACCCACAGCTCTTCCCCTGCAGGGGAGTATTTTATCGTCACGATTCCCGATCTGCTCATGAAATCCTCATCATCCAGATCATACCGGCTGGTACCTGTCACATAGCTGTTGCCTGCTGCATCCACAGCCACAGCTATCGACACGTCCGATAAGCTTCCCTGTACATCCTGCCTGCTAACCCAGGATGCCTGACCAGTGGTCGCCTCGTAGCGAACAGTAGCCAAGTCGCCACCTGTACTTCCACCAAAGCTGTAACCGGTCACATAAAGGCCTCCGTTATCATCCATGGCCATGGCACTGGCCTCATCGTAGCCGTTGCCTTCCCCATTGTAGTGGCTGGTCCAGCCTTGCTGACCAGAGGCGGCTTCGTAGCGGATGGTGGTATAGTCAAAATCTGAAGTACTGCCCAGGCTGTATCCGGTGACGTAGACGCCACCTCGGTCATCGGCCGCAATGGCAGCGGGTATGTCATGACCGTTAGCGGCACCATCGTATCGCATTGCCCAGGCCTGGGTACCGGAAGCGGCGTCATAGCGTATAGTGGCGTAATTATAATTGGTCTTGCCGCTGTTGCCGGTGACATACACGCCACCCATGTTGTCAACAGCAATGGCATTGGCAAAGTCTGCTGACTCACTGCCTTCCCCGTTATAGCGTTGTACCCAGGCTTCCTGACCAGTGGCGGCATGGTAACGGATTGTGGTATAATCATAACCTGTATCCTTGCCGCTGCTGTATCCCGTAACATAGACGCCTCCAGCCTTGTCAACAGCGATAGCCTGGGCGAAATCAAAACTATTCGCCGGCCCATTATAATGTTTTACCCAGCTCTCTTTGCCCGTGTCGGTATTGTAGCGGATGGTGGTGAAATTGGCATTGTTTTCATCGAGGAAGGTGAAGCCGGTAATGTAGATACCTCCTTGATCATCGAGCGCCAGGGCAGTGGGTTCATCATGGCCGCCGGTCGGCCCGTCATAGTACCTGATCCAACTAATGGCACCGGTGGTGGCTTCGTAGCGGATGGTGGCAATGTTACTGATATTGCTTATAGGTTCTATATTGGCACTGAGGCCGGTGACATACACGCCTCCCCTGTTATCGGTAGCAATCGCGACGGCCTCGTCAGCTCCGTTGATTTCCCCGTTGAATTGCCGGACCCAATTTTCTTCACTGGTGACCGCATCATAACGGATGGTAATCATGTCATAATCATTGATATAAATACCTGTGTTTCCTGTCACATACACGCCTCCCTGATTGTCAACCGCTATAGCTGCTGCTCTGCTCGGCTGTTCTTCATCGTATACTTTTTCCCAGAGCATTTCACCGGTGGGAGAGTATTTCACGGTTACGATACTGTAGTAAAAGTCATTATTGTAGGTACGGGTAGTGGTACCAGTAATATAACTGTTGCCAGCGGCATCCACAGCTATAGCAGAGGAGCGTTCGTTGTGGCTTCCTATACCATTGTAGCGCCTTGCCCATTCTTCGGTAGGCTTTTGTGCCTCTGCTGTTACACAGAGCAGGCAGAGTATATACCCTACCCAAAAAGGTAAACGGTTTTTCATAGCTTATAAAATTAAGGTGTGGTAGTAAATCGTTGTGAATAAGCAGTCCTGCCGTTTAGGCAGGCAGGGTCAGATGCTGGCGATGTAGCCTTGTCGCCAGTGTAAAATCAATTCTATCTTATAAGTTAGAATACGGTTTTTGTGATTATAATTATAACTTTTAATATAAAATTACTATAAAGTAAGTGATTGAAGGTGAGCGCGATGTAAGCGGGGGATTAAAGAAAGGGAGAGGATAACAGGAGCCTCTTAACACCGTGCTGCCGAGGAAATCAGTATACCCTGCTATAAAAAAAACATCTGTCGATTTCCCGGCAGGTGTTTTTTCAGAAGTAATACAGTACAAGTTTACCTGTTCTTCATCAGGCGTCAGAAAGTATCCTTCGGGTAAATTAGGCTATCACTTGCCTCCAGATTTAGCTTTTCATCCACAAACTGAATGACCTCATTGCAGAACTTAACCTGTTGCCGGATATCTTCTTTCTTTAACTCTCTTAAAGCTAATTGCAGCAGGTTGATCAGGTAGTCAGAAAGAATTCTGGCAGCTTCCTCTTTATCAATTTGAGCCTGCGCAATGAAGAACTTCTCGGCAGGTATAGCCTTGATCTTTTCGTTAAGTGAGGCCGTGATTAACTGTTCGTAGATTCCTTCTTTCAGTATGGAGTAGCGTTAGGGCAGACTAAATAATGAAGAATTTTTAAACTAGCTTATCCCTTAAACACATGCTCCCGATGCCATGCCAAGTTCTCGGCGCTCGGGTAATGTTTGGCTCCAAAAGGCAGTGAGACACGCTTACCTTTAAAATGTTGGAGGGCATAACTATTTGTGAGGTCTTCGGCTATTTTATCAGACACAAGTGCTTGCAGCTTCTCATCAACTGAGATTAAGCCGCGGTCGAAGGCTCGGTGCAGATTGGGGCATAGTGCCAAACCATTATTTATTTTGTCGTCTTTGCTCAGGCTGAAGGGCACGATGTGGCAGGCATCAATCATGGAGAAGCCGTGGTTGGATACCAACCGCATCCCCGAGATGCTACAGGTGTTGTTGTATACCTGCGGCACCAGTTTTTTGAACAGGCCGCCCCGGATGAATTGCTCCTCCTCGTCTGTTTCATTCACCGCCAATGTATAGCCTGCCGGGCTTTCGTTGAGGAGAAAACTCTTCAGGTTCTGTATGTAACCGCCCTGCTTCGTATTCAGGAAATCAGTTTTCGTATCGGGGAAGTAGCGGTCCAGGAGCGCGGTCTTCAATATATTTCGAGTTTCTGTATGAAGCAGTAAGGTATAGAGTTCCTCGGAAAAGCATCCGAAAGCTACCACTTCGTTCAGCTTACTAAAGTTGCCAATGTATACCTGCAGCGGTGAGCCTAGCTTTGTCTGCACCGTCCAGAACCCTTCGCCGGACAAGTGATAGAAGGGAAGGAAGAAGTCAGATTTATGTGCCGTCCTGACTAAGAGTGCGAAACTCTCTTTAAACAGCGCGACCAGTTCCGGGGAGATAAGCACCCTGTTTTCTGTCAGCTCTCCCTTCTCAAACAATTCAATAAAGGCCAGCAAAAGCACCGGCTTGTGCGGTGCTTTGCCATATTTAGTCACGCCCTGGCGCAGCTTGGTAAACTTCTTCAGATAGGTGTTTAGTGCTGAAGGGTTAACTGTCATTTTATAATATATTGTAAAGCCAATATTATAATTTTATATTGATTTAAACTAAAAGTATTATTCTACCATAGAAGTGAAAAGAATAATCATTTTGGTGACTAAGTGGTTTCGTACAACCTTCCTTAACCTGTCTAATTCCCATGAAAAACTTCTACATCCTCTTCTTCCTCCTCCTCACCATCCTCCCATTAGCCGTCTATTCCCAAACCATCACTAAACTCGACGGCAGCAAAATCACCGCTACAGCCTTAGATAAAAAGATCCAGGCACTGGTAAAAGCGGCTAACGTGCAGGGCCTGGCCATCACGGTGTTCAACAACAAGCAGCCGGTTTACAAAAAGACATTCGGCTACAAGCGCCTCGACACAAAGGAGCCGATCCGGACCAGCACGAATTTTTATGGCGCATCGCTGAGCAAGGCGGTGTTTGCAGTGCTGGTGATGAAGCTGGTAGAGGAGGGGGTGCTGGATCTGGATAAGCCACTGCAGGAGTATCTACCCCGGCCCATCTATACCTATACCCCGCAAACGAAATGGCACGACAACTACAGCGACCTGGAACAAGACACGCTGTACAAGAAGATCACTGCCCGCATGTGCCTGGCGCATACTGCCGGTTTCCCCAACTGGCGGTGGTTTGAGGAGGATCAGAAACTACGGGTGAAGTATGAGCCTGGCGCCCGGTATAGCTACTCCGGGGAGGGGCTGGTATACCTGCAGGTGGTTCTCGAAAAGATGACAGGCAAACCGCTTGAAACGCTCATGCAGGAGAAACTCTTCCTGCCGCTGGGCATGAAGCGCTCCTCCTATACCTGGCAACCGGCCTTTGAAACCGATTATGTGCTTGGCCACAAAACCAACGGAGAGCTCTATGAGAAAGATAAAGACAATGAAGCCCGCTCGGCAAGCACCCTCGAAACCACCCTCGACGACTATACCTTGTTCTTGCAGGCAGTACTGCGAAACAAGCTGCTGAAGCCTGCCACGAGCAAAGAAATGTTCAGCCCCCAGATACGAATAAGCTCAGTGAAGCAGTTCGGCCCGCTGAGCCAGCGCGATACCACCACCAACGATGCCATTGCCCTGAGTTACGGCTTAGGCTGGGGGCTGCTGCAATCGCCTCACGGTACAGGAGCCTTCAAGGAAGGGCATAGCGATGGTTTTCAGCACTACTCCATCCTCTTTCCGGAGCAGGGAACGGGCATTCTTATCCTGAGTAACAGCGACAATGGCCATAGCATTTTTAAGGAGCTGCTGGAAACGGCTCTGGGGGATACCTATACCCCTTGGTTTTGGCAGAATTACATGCCTTATGACCAGGCAAAAGATTAACAGGAGCCGTTGCGCTTGTGCCGGATGTTCGGCCCCTGCTCTGCCTTAAGCGTCTATCAGTTGCTGGATGTCGAACTTCGTCATTTGCATAAAGGCACGGGTCACGCGGGGTGCTTTTTCAGGGTCACTCATCAGCTCACCCAACATAGCCGGGACAACCTGCCACGACACGCCATACCTGTCCTTGAGCCAGCCACACTGGCTTTCCTGTCCGCCCTCCGTTAGTTTCTCCCAATAGTAATCGATCTCTGCCTGGGTGTCGCAGGGGATGACCAGCGAGATGCCCTCATTGAAGCCGAAGGCATGCGGGTGTGAGCTGTCCATGGCCATAAATACCTGTTGCCCCAGCTTAAACTGCGCATGCTTTACAGTGCCTTCCACGTCCTGATCCCGGGCATCGTATTTCAGGATGCCTACAATGGAGGAATTGTCGAATATGGAAGTATAAAACCGGATGGCTTCCTCAGCTTTGCCTGCCTGCTGGCCAGTAAACATAAGGGTTGGCGTAAATTTCTGACCTACTTCTTCCAGCTTGCCGAGGGCCAGTTGCCAGCTCACCCCGAATTTGTCCTGTACCCAGCCGTACTGCTCGCTCCACGGGTAGGCATCCAGGGGCATCAGTACCGTGCCTGCTTCGGATAACGTTGCCCAGGCCTGTTCTACTTCGCTTGCCGTTTCGCATACCACATAAAATGAAACCGAGGGATTGGGAGAGAATAGAGGGCCTCCGTTCAGGCCAATGAATTTCTGCCCGCCTAATTCAAAGGTCACCACCATGGGGGTATCGGCCGTAATTTTGGAGTCCTTGAAAGCTTTCAGGTATAGCCCGGCTGCTTCTTTGGCTGTGCCGTCGAACCAAAGGCAGGGATAGATGTCGTGTGTCATAGCAGGTTATTTTTGATCGCAGTTAAACATCCATTGCACGCCAAATTTATCCTGGCAACTGCCATAATAATCGCCCCAGAACATATCCTGCAATTCCTGTTCTACTTTGCCGCCTTCGGAAAGCGCTTTGAACAGCTGCTCGGTTTCCTGGCGGGTGTCAGGGTGCAGGGTAATGTATACATTGTTGCCCTTCGTAACCCGTAAACCCATCGACTCAGGCGCATCCGTCCCCATGAGCACGTGCCCACCCAGTATGGGCAAGGCCACGTTCATGATCAGATTTTTATCGGCTTCAGGTATAGGAGGCATGTCGTCGGAGGGAGGGATGTCGCTGAAGCGGGTAATGCAGCTTATAAATTCGGTACCGAAAACGGATTTGTAAAAGTTAAAGGCCTCTTCGGTCTGGTTCGTGAAATTGAGGTAAGTGCTAACTGATGCCATCGTTTTAAATTAAAGGTTAAAAATTGTTTCCAGACGATCAGGATCCGGCTTCACAGATAGCCTTTAGTTTCTGCAGGGCTTTGGGCCAGGTTTCTGAAAAATAGGCTTCATATTCCTGGTTCGTGTCTGTGTCAATGGAGAGCAAGGTGACGCCATCGGTCTCCTCAAACGTATAATTTTCCAAAGCTCCTGCCCAGCCTTCTACCTCCGGACCGCTGGTGATCTCGGTCTCATTCTGTATTATACCCAGGTGTTCGATGCTGATAAATTTATTGGGAATATTTTCCTTTATCCGGCTCACCATACCACCGGTATTTCCGTCTTTATCTGTTCCCAGAAACCGGACTTTAGCGCCTTTTTCCCAGGAGCCTTCGTAATGAGAGGTGGGGTTAAAATCAGCTGTCCATTCTCTGTAGTGTTTTTCATCCAGCATGGTACTGTACACTTTTTCAGCCGGAGCCTGTATGCTGATTTCATAGTACTGCGTGATGGGTTTGGCGGACGCCTCCACATAGTTTTTGAAATTATCCAGGATGGCCTGCCAGCCCGCCTGCTGCATCTCAGCCGGGTGGCTCTGATCGGCATCAAATACTTCGCTTACACGGGTTTCCTGACCGTTGGGAGTAAAGGTGATCTGCACTTTCCTGCCGTCCTCCAGGCTATACCCGATCAGTTCGTGCTCCTTGACCGTGCTATAGGTACCCGTGAAATCAAAACCCATGCTGCCGTCTTTGGCTTCCATGCGGGAAGTGAACGAGCCACCCACTCTCAGGTCGTTTTCAGCCCGTGGGGTATGCCAGTCGGCAGACGCATTATTCCACTGGGTGATATGCTTTGGCTCTGTCCAGAACTTCCATACTTTTTCTACCGGCGCCTGGATGGTAGTCTCTACTGTAATAGCTGTTTTTTCTGCTGTATTTTCCATAGTGAATTGGTTTAGTGTGAGTTTTAATATTACAAATTTAGCCTAAGATATCCATCCGGATGCGGTGTAAATGAGACAAAAGTGAGGCAGTTTGCGACAAAATAAAATGGAACCTTAGCTCTATTTGTAGCTGATGATCGTGCTGCTTTCTGTACTCCGAAAGTATGCCAATGTAGGCTCCTACGCCGGTGCAGTCTTGCCGGTCCTGGCTGCACTTTCTATAACTAACTGGTGCATATTTTAAAGGGTATAAGCCTGAACCTGCCCGGGTGCCTATACCTTGAGAGTGCCTTATCGGAGAACTGCCGAAGCACAAAGCCAGATGATCCGGTTATCTCAGCTACCGGCAGGGTTGCCTTTCTTCAACCCGTGGGAATAAGCTATGGAATTATTGTTTGAATATTTAATAATAATCGCATTTAAATCCAAACTTCACGTATACTATCAAATAGGGAATACAGACAGCTTCGGTAAGGTATAGGCGTCAGTATGGGTGAGCGAACGAGCTACTGCTGAAGAAGCTTCGATCTTGTATTTCGGTTTTTCAAGTGACCAGGAATACACTTATCTAGCTATACCACCATGGACAGAAAAGAATTTATCCGAACAATAGGGCTGGGTACAGGCGCTTTTGTTTTTGTTACCTGCATGGGAGCCTGCTCCGGATCCGACTCCGAAGACGATCCAATACCGGTCAATCCGGGTACCGGAAAAGTGGATTTCACCTTCGACATCACCTCCGACGCCAACCTGCAAAACAATGGCTGGACGATCCGCAACCAGGCGATCATTGCCAGTTCCGGGTCCAGCTACCTGGCGTATCAGTCCACCTGCACGCACCAGGGCAACCCGCTCACTTTCAACTCCGCCAATACGACCTTTCCGTGCTCGCAGCAGGGTCCGGACCATGGCTCTGTGTTCGATTCAAACGGGGTAAAGATAACGGGCCCGGCTGCCAGCAACCTGAAGAAGTACAGCACGCAGCTCAGCGGCAATAACTTACGGGTATTTGAGCCATGAAACGGGTTTTTCTCCTCTGCCTCTTGCTTTGTGGCTGGTGGCAGAGCAGCCTGGCACAGGACGAACTGATGGCCCTGGCCAAGGAAAGCGACAGCGTGAGCCTGTATACCCTGGCCACCTTCAAAGGCACCCGCATCATCAACGGCCAGTCGGTACAGACGCCGGGCAAAAAGAACCTGCAGTTCCTGATTTCCCACCGCTTCGATCGCGTGAACACCGGAGCCTACAACTTTTTCGGTCTGGACGGCGCTCTCATCCGGCTGGGGCTGGAGTATGGCCTATCGGAGGACCTGGTGATCGGGGTAGGCAGAAGCAGCTATTTCAAGACCTATGACGCGTTCGGCAAATACCGCTTCCTGCGGCAGCGGGTCGACAACCGCATGCCCCTTACGGCAGCTGCCTTTTTCAGCGTCAATGTCCGCACGCAGCGGCTGATCCCGCCCGATGAACTGTCCGCTAACGACCGGCTGACCTATACCACGCAGCTGCTGCTGGCCCGCCGCTTTTCGGACGCTTTTTCGCTGCAGCTGAGCCCGACTTACGTATACCGGGTGCGCCCTGAACCGGGCCTGGATGACCAGGGGGTGCTGGCGCTAGGTATAGGCGGCAGGTATAGCATAACAAAGGACGTCACCTTCAATGCCGAGTACTTCTATGTGCTGCCCGACCAGATCAACAGTGCCTATACCAACGCGCTGTCCGTGGGTTTTGACATTCATACCGGCGGGCATGTGTTCCAGCTGCATTTTACCAACTCTTACGGTATGACGGAGCGCTACTTTATCACGGAAACGGTGGACGACTGGACCGACGGTGACATCCACTTTGGCTTCAATATTTCCAGAACCTTCGCGTTCGACAAAAAGGCTGCTGCCAAAAAAAACTGGTGAGATGATGAGATTGTGTCTGCTTCTGTTCCACCTGTGCTGTCTGCCGGTGCTGTGCCTGGCCCAACAGGGGCTTTTCCAGACTTCCCGTAGCAATGTAGTTTTCTTCTCGAAAGCCCCACTGGAAGATATTGCGGCAGAGAATGATGCCGCCGTGTCGCTGATCAACACAGGCACCAACGAGATCGTGGTCCGGCTGGCGATCAGCCAGTTCAGCTTCCCGAACAAACTCATGCAGGAGCACTTCAACGAACGCTTCATGGAATCTGACAAGTACCCGAACGCCACTTTTAAAGGCAAGATCAACGAGGCTATACCTTGGGACCAGCCCGGTACTTATCCGGCATCCGCCACCGGCGTGCTAAGCATTCACGGCAAAGAAGCGAACCGCACGATCAAAGGAACTATCACGGTAGCGGAGCAGCAACTGGGGCTCGACTCCAAGTTCAAAGTAGCCCTGGTAGACCACGACATCCAAATCCCCACCATCGTCTTCAACAAAATAGCAGAAGTGATCGACGTCACCTGCCAGTTCCGGTACCGGCCTTACCAGAAGAAGTAGGGAGCTCCGGCGAGGCAAGTCTTGGGCATAGCTGGGTATAGCGTAGTTTTTAGAATTAGTGATGATTAAGCCAAACCTGTTGTAGAACATCATTAGCAATTTGGTCAGTTGTTTGCCGGAAAATCGGTCTAGTGGAAAATCGATTTAAGGTCACCCGGACAACCCGGAAAATAAGCGAGAAGGGCAGCCGAACTGGTTGACGCCTAAAGCATAAACTCTGACCCAGGTCCCAACGTTAGGGATGAAATAACACTGAAAGATGCTCTATGAATTTTAACGCAGCGGTACGCCCTCATACCCTTAGATGGCAGTTTATAGCTCTTAGTTCATTCACACTTTTTTTCGCTTCAGGCTGCGAATCTAAACGGGCTACGGCAGTAGAGACCTTTGAGCGGAAAGTCGTGGCCAAAGATCCGCCGGCCACCTTGCTTTCTCCGGAAGAAAGTATGGCCAAAGTACAGCTGCCGCCGGGCTACCGCCTGGAGCTAGTTGCCAGTGAGCCGATGGTGCAGGAGCCTGTTGCCCTTGCCTGGGACGGTAACGGCAGGATGTTCGTAGCCGAAATGAACACCTTTATGAAGGATGCCGTCGCCACGGACCAGTTCGAGCCCACGAGCCGGATCAAGCTGCTGGAGGATACGGACGGGGACGGCAGGATGGACAAGTATACCATCTTCATCGACAGCCTGGTGTTGCCCCGGGTCATACTGCCGTTAGGCGATCAGCTGTTGGTAGGTATAACCAATACGCAGCACATCTGGAGTTACCGCGACACAAACGGCGACGGAAAAGCTGATGAGAAAAAGATCGTGTTCCGCAACGACCAGATCGACCTGCGCAATGTAGAGCATCAGAACGGAGGGCTGCTCTGGAACCTCGACAACTGGATCTACCCGACGCGAGACAATCTAAGGTATAGGTACCGGGACGGAAAGCTGGTAGCCGACACGCTCATCGATAACATGACAGGCCAGTGGGGCCTCACTACCGATAACTACGGGCGCCTCTTTTTCTCGGAAGCCGGTCCGGGTTTGCCAGCCGTTCAGATTCAGCAACTGCCCGCCTATGGCGTTCTGAACTTCAAGGACCAGTACACGCCGGCGTTTGCCGTGCCCTGGCCGATCATCGGCAACACGGATGCACAAGGGGGAGAGGAGGCACTGCGCCCGGAAGACAATACCCTGAACAATTTCACCTCGGGTTGCGGGCAATCCATCTTCCGCGGCCATCGCATGCCTGAGAGTATGCGGGGCGACTACTTTATCGCCGAACCCGTCGGCAGGATCATCAAACGGGGTAAGGTACACAACAGGGAGGGGAAGATCTACCTCGATAATGTGTACGAAGGGAAAGACTGGCTGGCTTCTGCTGATATGAATTTCAGACCCGTCAACACCTATACCGGGCCGGATGGCAGCTTCTACATTGTAGACATGTACCATGGAATCATCCAGGAAAGCGAATGGACCGGTCCCGGCACCTATCTGAACAAAATAATCCAGGAGAAGGAGCTTTATAACAACCGGGGGATGGGGCGGATCTACCGGGTGGTGCACGAGGATTTCAAGCCGGATAAAAAGAGGCCGAACATGCTCAACGAGTCGGCGGCAGAACTTGTACGGCACCTGGAGCATCCGAACGGCTGGTGGCGCGACAATGCACAGCTGTTGCTGGTGATCCGAAACGATAAGTCGGTGGTGCCTGCGCTGAAAAAGATTGCCTCCGGCAAAAATGCTTTCCTCAGAAAGAAGTCCAATCCCATCACCCGCATACACGCGCTCTGGACCCTGGAAGGTATGGATGAAATGGATAAAGATATCCTGCTGCTGGCACTCTCGGACCCCGAACCACAGATCCGGAAAACAGCCGTGTGGATCAGCGAAATGTACATCCGGAAGAACGATCCGCAGGTACTGGAAAAGCTGCAAGCGATGCTGGCGGACACCAGTGCCGATGTGCGGGTACAATTGGCTTTATCGCTGCGTACCAGCAACAGCGGCAGATCACAGGCGATTTTGAAAGATATGCTGGCCGCCAACCCGGACAACGAGCTCATCCAGGCATCTTACAACTCGCATATAGAGACGCACCGGCGTATAGCGGCCGAAGAGGAAAGGGTGAAGAACCTCAGCCCGGCCGATCGGGAACTGATCACACAGGGATCAACCATTTTCAAGCAGCTATGCGCGAACTGCCATGGTGCCAATGGCAAAGGTATACAGATGGCCGGCAGCAGAATGCCCGCTCCCCCGCTTGCCGGCTCACCGCGTATGCAGGGGAATGACGTGATCCTACCCGTTGAGATCATGCTCCACGGTCTGAAGGGGCCGATAGACGGAGTAGAATATACCGACATGATGCCTTCCATGGCAGGACAGAGCGATCAGTGGATTGCCGCTGTGTTGAGCTACGTGCGCAACAGCAGCGACCTGGGCAACAAGGCATCGGTGATCACGCCTGAGGAAGTAAAGAAAGTGCGTGCGCAAACCAAGCTGACGCCCGGCGGAGAAACCCTCCAAAAGCTCGTCGTACACAAAGGCTACCGCACAACGGAACGGAATTGGGTGAAAGAATAGCGTGGTTCACAGACAACCTGCCCTCGCTCGCCTCTGGCGAGTGTGAGCTATCCGGTGGCGTCCCGCCACTGGTGCAGGTATAGCTGCTAAAAAGGCCAGAGTCCGTATGATGTCTCACGCGCGGGACGCGAGCGAGGGCGAAAGTTTAGTTCATGTCGCGAGTGTCCCCGCTCGTGTCTGCTATAGAATGGGGCCTCCGGCCTAGCGGGTTGCAAACCCGATTTTATACCAGGTCACAGGAATAATTCCTGCGCCAGCAAAGAGAAAACTCCTAGAAATCCCCCTGTGAAGGGGGCAGGGGATGAAAATACAGAATCTAAAACAGCATCTTTAACATAACCTATGTATAAACCCTTCAAACTAGTGCTTCTGCTGATCCTGATTCCGGTAGCGCAGCTCCTGGCGCAGGAGCCAGTCTATACCAACAGCATCGGGATGGAGTTTGTGCTGATAAAACCCGGAAGTATGGTAGTAGGCAGGTTTCAGCCGACGGTCGGGAAATATCAGCCATCACAGGCAGAAGCCGGGAAACCAACCCCAAAAGTTCTGCCCCCGTCTGCCTACGAAGTGGCTGAAAAGATGGCGCAGGAAGCTGCTCTGCCTGGTTTTACGGTACAGATAGACCGCCCTTATTACATCGGCAAATTTGAAGTAACGCAGGAGCAGTGGGCTGAAGTGATGGGCCGCAATCCAGCCTTTTTTCAGGGAGACAAAGTGGAAGGGGATTCAAAACGGCACCCGGTTGAGAGCATTAGCTGGAAAGAGGCGCAGGCTTTTATCCGGAAGCTGAACAAGCTGGATAAGGCGCACGTTTACCGGCTGCCAACTGAGTTTGAGTGGGAGTATGCGGCACGGGCAGGAGCCCAGGACGATATACCCTGGGGCGAAGCCCGCGAAATGGCTGTGCTGTCCGGCACCACAACCAGCCCGATAGGGCAGAAGCAGCCGAACGCCTGGGGCCTGTATGATATGCTGGGCAATGTTTGGGAGTGGGTGCACGATTACTACAACGAAAAGATATTTGCTGACCCGGTGCCCCCACGCACCGGTAAGCAGCACGTGCTGAAGGGCGCATCCTTTACAGGCGACGCTAAGAATGCCACCTACATGACGCATGCCGCTGGCCCCGGAAACGGCTTTGACGTCGGGCTGCGGCTGGTAATGGAAGTGAAACCAAACTAACAGGCAAATCTCAAGATCTGGTAACATGCAGTTCAAACGTACAGTGGTCCTTTTCTTTCTGGTGTGTATTGGTAGTGTCGTACAGGCACAGATACCGGCAGGTTTTAAACCTATTTTTAACGGGAAGAACCTGAAAGGCTGGCACAGCAGCCGCACCTCGCACCAGGGCACAACGCCTGATGTCCGGGTAGAGGATGGTGCCATTGTGCTGAGGCAGCAGCCATACGGCCAGGGCGGCGTACTCCTTACTGATAAAAAGTACAAAAACTTCGAGCTATACCTGGAGGCGAAGATCGACTCTTTTTCCAATGGCGGGATTTTCATCCGCTCTTCTGAAAGCGGAATAGCCTACCAGATCGAGCTGGACGAGGCGGCAGGAAGCACCGGAAATCTGTATGGGGAACGTATGCCGGTCAGTACGGTAATGCAGGCTACGGATCTTGAGAAGGTATGGAAACCCAATGACTGGAACTCCTTTCGGATCCGGATGGTAGGAGAGGTGCCCTGTATCACGCTTTGGGTAAACGGAGTGCAAATGTATGATGTAGTCCAACCCAAAAACGATTTCGTAGCTGGTGCAACACAAGGTATGATCGGGCTGCAATCTCATTGGACGGCCTTGTATTCCCCGGCTGCCGGCGAGTGGAATGGCCTCAACTCCTGGGCGCCGGGCGCAGCGCACCGTTTCCGGAATATTGCCATCAAAGAACTGGAGAAGGATGTAGTACAATAGCGTCTCGCGCATTTACTACGCAAGTTGATCTGGCTTCACCCGAATCAGGGTAAGTAATGTAGATTGGTGACTGCAGGATGACGCTCTGAATTTACGTACCGAAACATTTCAAACATTCCCAGACGAGTTGAAATGAACTTACGGAGAATGATTAATACAGGTAAAGGGCAGCGCTTGCCGTTGCTTATCTGCCGGGTATAGACGTATAAATAGGTATACCGGAACCGAGGCGGAGCAAGGTATAGCTCATGACTTTGTTCCTTCGACAGGAGCAGGAGTCAGCTTTCCTTTGACTGCACTATACCTGGAATGAGCTATACGTTTAGCAAGAAGAAACACGATTAGGAAGTTTTTATTAATGAATTGACGGTCAATTCGGTATAGACAAGAGAATTTTTTCCTACCTTAAAAGCTTGACCTTATTTACCTGATCCCATGATTACTCCTGATTCCCAGCGTGCTGATACCCCTGTGGAGGCATTCTCTAACCTGGTCGGTACGCGCTATGAAATGTATAACAGCCTGTTTTCGTCCCTGCCTTTCCATCGGGTCGAAAAAACAGGTGTCCTGCTCTCCCTGCTGGTACTCCATTGCGAGGAAGGTTACCAGCGTCAACTGAGTCCGCAGGAGATCATCCACAGCTTCTTTGCGCAGTATACCCATTACCGCACCGAGCAGGAGCAGAGCGATCTGCTGTTCCGTTTTGTGCAGTACGCCGAGCGCCAGGTGGTGCTTTTCGATGCCCTGGAGGAGGCTGCTTTCACGGATACACACGACATGCACGGCATGGGCACCTTGAAGCAGCTCAGCACGATCGTGCTGCAGGAGAAGGCACAGGAACAGATGGCACTTAAGTTGCAGGATTTTGCAGTGCGCATGGTCCTGACCGCGCACCCGACGCAATTCTATCCGAGCAATGTGCTGGGCATTATCAACGATCTCTCGCAGGCACTGGCTGCAGACAATACTTCCCTGGCGCACTCTTACCTGCGGCAACTGGGCAAAACCCCATTTTTTAAGAAAGAAAAGCCCACCCCCTACGAGGAGGCCATCAGCCTGATCTGGTTCCTGGAAAACGTGTTTTACCGTGCAGCCGGCAATGTGATATCATACCTTACCGCCCAGTACCCCGAAGCGGTCCGCACCGGGTCAAAAGTAATTCGGATGGGATTCTGGCCGGGAGGAGACAGGGATGGCAATCCGTTTGTAAAAGCAGAGACGACATTACAGGTAGCCGATGCCCTGCGCGGTGCTGTCATCCGGGCGTATTACGACGATGTGCGCAGGCTGAAGCGTCGCTTGACATTCAGGGGTGTGGAAGATAAACTCCGTGCCCTGGAAACCCGTTTATACAACAACCTGTTCGTGCCCGGCTATAAGCTGGACCTGAAACAGGAGGATATTCTGAGCGCATTGCGGGAGATCAGCAAGTTGCTCCGGTCAGAGCATAATAGTTTATTCCTGAGCCAGGTGGAAACTTTGATCACCAAAGTGGATCTCTTCGGGTTGTTCTTCGCATCGTTGGATATCCGCCAGGATTCCTCCGTTCATGCACACCTCTACGAGGAGTTATCTGCACGCAGCAAGCTGCTGCCCGAAGCGTATACCGAGCTGTCGGATGAAGAAAAAATAAAAGCTTTGCTCCGGGTCGATCAGGGTATAGAACCGGAGTTGTTTGCAGATGATGAACTGCTGCAGGATACCCTTCGATCGGTAGCGGCTATCCAGACGATACAGGAACAGAACGGGGAAGAAGGATGTCATCGCTACATTATCAGCCACTGTACCACTGCCCTGAATGTAATGGAGGCCTATACCTTGTTCCGCCTCGGAGGCTGGCAACCGGAGGCATTGAGCGTGGACATTGTACCTCTCTTTGAAACCATAACGGACCTGGGCAATGCAGCTGCTGTGATGCAGGAACTCTATAAGAATCAGGTATACCGGAGCCACCTGGCGCGTCGCGACAACACCCAGACCATCATGCTTGGCTTCTCCGACGGCACCAAAGACGGCGGCTACCTGATGGCCAACTGGAGTATCTACAAAGCCAAGGAGGCACTTACGCAGTGCAGCCGGGAGTATGGCATAGAAGTGATCTTCTTTGATGGCAGAGGGGGACCGCCGGCACGAGGCGGCGGCAAAACACAGCAGTTTTATGCCTCTATGGGCAACAACATCGCCAACAAGGAAATTCAGCTCACCATTCAGGGGCAGACCGTCAGCTCTAATTTCGGATCAGTGAATTCTGCCCGGTTTAATATGGAGCAACTCATGCATGCCGGCCTCCGCAATGCCCTGTTCGATCTCCAGAAATCTACCCTGACCCCGGAGGAAGATCAGCTGCTGCAGGAGTTGGCAGAGGTAAGTTTCGAAGGTTATACCGAACTGAAGAATCACCCGGTTTTCCTGGAGTACCTGAACTTTGTGAGCCCTTTGCGGTATTACGGCGAAGCCAATATCGGGAGCCGCCCATCCAAGCGCAACTCGGGTCAGCTGAACCTGGACGACCTGCGGGCAGTTCCGTATGTGGGCGCCTGGAGTCAGCTGAAGCAGAACCTACCCGGCTACTATGGCGTGGGCTTAGCTCTGGAGGCGCTCCATCAGAAAGGCAAATGGCCCGCGCTGCAGCAACTCTACAAGCGTTCCTTATTTTTTAAAACCCTGCTCGATAACTGTGAGATGGCGATGAAGAAATGCTTTTTCCCGGTTACCGCCTACCTGGCCGACCACCCCACCTACGGACCTCTCTGGCAGCTGATCCAGGAGGAATTCGAACGCACCAAAAAGTACGTGCTCCTGCTGGCAGGGACAGAAACGCTGATGGCGGACAAGCCACTCGACGAGCTTTCGATCAACATGCGGCAGCGCATCGAGTTGCCCCTGATCACGATTCAGCAGTATGCTCTGGCCAGGATCCGGAGCCTGGAAGAGCAGGGCCCGCAACAACAGGGCAAACAGGTATACGAGAAGCTGGTAGTACGGTGTTCTTTCGGGATCATCAATGCTGAGCGCAACTCGGCCTGATTTGAATGTAGAGCTCGGTTGGCAAGGGTTACTTAACAGGGCAAGTAGATGAAAACTGTAGTAATATTTGCGGGATGGTCTGAGCAGGAGAATTAACGCTTTGAGGTGGCAGGTCCTTTATCCTGCCACCTCAAAGCGTTAAAAGCACCTTTTATAAAAAAACTCTTACCAGCATCGGCCAGTAAGTACGGGGGCTAGTTATAGTTGCCTCTTCTGTCAGAAGCTTGCAGAAAGAGTTGCAAGAAGATCTTCTGTTCGGTGATTACCGAGCGGTGGTCTGGAAATTCCTCCAGGGTTCGGTCTGTAGTATAGCCGAAATGCTCGTAGCCCAGGCTGACATTTTTTAACAGCCTGACTGTCACCCGGGGTCTCACAATGCCAATGGAGTTGCGTCCCTTCAGGCCCTCAAACGAATTCAACCAGAAATGATAATAGACAAAGGCGGCCGAGGCATGTTTGCCCAGAGCCAATGTGCTCTCGATTTTAGCCTGTAAGCCATTGGTGAATGCGTACGTTCGGAGACCTGGTGCATCCGGTATGGAACGGGTGCTATTGCCAGCCAGGGGGATTACCCCGAGGTGTGCATTGGTATACAGGTTGATGTCCCTTTGAAACTCCAGTTTGGAGAACACGCCTCCGCCGAACCCGAGTGCGCCTAATTCAAAATTCCGGGTATTCCAATAATCATAGTACTGAAACGCTCCGGCCAGCAAGGCTAATTTCCCCAGCTCCAGGTTGCGTCCCATTAAGATGCCATACCCTGTTACATTGTTCACCCTGCTACCTAACGTATCGGCCGATCCAAAACTGAATTCTGTGCGCAGCCGGAAAAAGTCAAAGGGTTTGCGTTTCATGTGCTCAAAGGGTCTGCCGTAATCGAGCTGCATACTCAGCATGAAGTTGTTTCCTCCTTTGCCAAAGACATCGTTCTCCTGCTCGTTGAGCCGGTGCACGCCGGTAAACAACGTAAAGTTGAGCGGTTCCGTCTCGTATACCTCCTGATTCGTTTTCTTAAAACTTTTGCCTTGTAACAGCCGGTTAAAACCACGAACCGGGTTTACCAGTCCGGCCGCAATCTCCCTGACGGCTCTTTCCCTGCCCTGGGTACGGTCATCTAGCAGGTTGGAACTGAGCCGGTGGAGGATTTCCCCGAGTGCAGCGCCATTCAAAGGGGTA
>NZ_JSYF01000130.1:0-1546 GCF_054824225.1 Pontibacter sp. HJ8 | reverse complement strand
ATATGCTAGAATGGGCACAGAGGCATTATCAACAGAATCCGTCAGGGTATACCCTGCTGGAAAGTAAGGACATAAACAAAACGTGTGGCTGCGACTCAGAAATAATATTCTTTAAATCGGATCGAAATGCTGGATTTGCAGCTGGTAACAACATAGCCATTAAACTTGCTTTGCTCTGGAAGGATTTTGATTTCCTGTGGCTGCTCAACAACGATACCATAGTCGATGGAGACAGTTTATCTGAATTAGTAAGCAGAGCTGTCTTTGATAGAGCGAATGCCTTACAGATTGGGATATGGGGTTCGAAACTTTTGTTTTACCATAATCCTGATACAATCCAGGCTTTGGGAGGTGTTTTCAACCTGAATACCTTCACGACCTCTCACATTGGAGAGAACCAAAAGGACAGCACACTCTCATTAAGTAATACCCCGAGACAGGATTATGTCATTGGGGCTTCCATGTTCGTGAGCAAAGAGTTTATTGAGAACGTCGGGCTACTTAACGAAGATTACTTCTTATACTTCGAGGAGCTTGATTGGGCAAAAAGGGGGCAGCTGAAAAACTATAACCTCGGTTATGTCCCAACTAGCAGGGTATACCACAAAGAGGGGCAGACAATAGGTTCAAGTTCAGAGGGGAGTAAGAAAAGCGCATTGGCTGATTACCATGGCATCAGAAGCAAAATCTTGTTTGTCAGAAAGTACTATCCTAGAAAGTTGCCAAACCTGTACCTCCTCCTGACAGGGTCTATTGTTCTACGATTAAAAAGATTACAGTTTAAGAGAGCGCTGAAGATAGTATCTTTGATGTTTAACACAACTGCCTAATGTCTCTCTCAAAGACGCTGCTTTACACTCTCTTGCTAAAGTTGATGATAGCCACGCTATTGTTCAATGGCTTCATTTCTAACTTTCTGTCTTTCTCGTCGACGAACTTAGGCACCGTATTCATCGACGCATTCATCCTCCTACTTATCCTTCACCTGGCGCTTAAGCTCATTGCCGGATATTATTCTGGATTGATGTTGAAGCGACTCTACTTCAATATGTTGGTTCTATGGGGCATATTGGTTTTTCTGACCTTCCTGAAACTACTGTTTCTGGACGCTACCCCGTTAGCAGAAAGGCTCCTTGGAGTACGGAACAACATCGTATACATGATACCCCTAATCTATATCCCGCTTTTCTTTAAAAAGGAGGAAGATGTGGAGGGGGTTGTAGCATTCTTCCTTAAGACAAGCCTTGTACTGGTCGTATTCTCCATCGTCCAGTACTTGTTTTCCGCCAGGCTGCCCGAGTCGTTGCTAGTATTGCGTGGAGAGACGGTATTTAGTTTCTACGGAACCACGATTGCCCGCCCGACCGCATTGCTTGGCAACACAATTATTTACGCAAGCTTTACGCTGATAATATTTTCCTTCTATCTTGCCAAGTACTTGTACGATAGCAAAAGTAGCTATCTCTTCATACTCCTTATCATCAGCCTGGCGAATATCGTTACGTTTACCCGCGCATCTATTGTTGGGATGGTGCTCGTTGTTCTG
>NZ_JSYF01000129.1:0-7994 GCF_054824225.1 Pontibacter sp. HJ8 | reverse complement strand
AAATGTATCGTCAATGTGGAATGCCTTATCTAGGTTGATAAGTGTTGCTAATGCCCAAACAATGAAAAGAGTTAAAGAGGGGTAAACTTGCAGGCGGCGCCAAATTTTAGTAATTAACATAGAAAAATGGAGGCCTCAAAGTTTCTGCAGCACCAGTTCGGCACCTTCTTCCCCTACCAGCGAACCGATGGCCACGCCCATCCCGCCCATCCGTACGGAACAGCAGATATGTTCTGAGACAGGCTTTACTATCGTGGTCTTCTCCGGACCGAGGCCCATGATGCCGCTCCAGCGATGCGCTACTTCAAAGTCAGTACCGGGCAGTATGACCTCTTGCAGGAGTTTCTCCAGTTGCTGTTGCACCAGTTCAGTCAGGCCAAGTTCCGTTGTTTCTTCCGCTTTAAAGTCCAGGTTGCGTCCGCCGCCGAAGAGGACCCGGTTGCCAATGTTGCGGAAATAGTAGTAGCCGCGGTCGTAGTGGAAAGTACCTTTTAGTTTGAGATTCGCAATGGGCTCCGTGATGAGTACCTGCGCCCGGGCAGGTATAACCTGCAACTGCGGCAAAAGCTGCCGCGCAAACCCATTGGTCGCCACCAGGGCGGCCCGTGCAGGTATAGCGATGCCTTGTGCCGTGATGGCAGTTATACCTTTATTTTCCTCCTGCAACTCCAGTACTTCCAGGCAATTCAGCACCAGTACACCCAGCGTCTGTACCTTCTGCGTGAGCGCCAGGATCATTTTGCCGGTATCGATCTGGCCTTCAGCCGTGCTTTCGATCAGGTGCTCGACCTGCCTGAACCCAAAGCGGCTGATCTTTTCATCGGCCAGGCGAAATACCTCCTGCTCACCCGTAACCTGCTGCAGGTGGCGGTTCAGGTAGGGGAGACGCTCCACACATTCGGTATGCAACTGCTGCTGCGAGGCCTCAAACAGCTCATAGCCGCCCCAGCGGTGATAGTCGATGGCTGTGTCCCCGAGGTTGTGCCGGAGGCGCTGTAAGCCTTTCCAGCGACGCTCCACCAGGGAAAATACCGCGTCTTCGGTGTGGTGACTCAGATCGTCGAGCAGTTCAGAGGGGCTGCCAAAGCAGGCGAACCCGGCATTTTTGGAGCTGGCGCCAGTGGGTAGCAGGCCGCGTTCCAGTACTACCACTTTCAGTTTGGGTTGCCTGGTTTTCAGGTATAGGGCCGCATTCAACCCCACGATGCCGCTGCCAACGATGAGCACATCGATGTTGCTGAAGTACGTGTCTTTTTCCCAATAACTGAGTTGCATGGCTACTCTTCCTCTCTCACATACGTATGCTGGTAATTCCGCGCTGTGGCTTCGTCGATGATGTCGAACCGGGTGAGCATGATCTCACGCTCCCCGTCATTGAAGCCTCTTACAAATACGCCTTCCGGCGTCTCATAGATAGAGTAGTTGTGCTTTCCGAACGGGTATAGGTTGTTGCTTTTGAGCGTTCTGGCGTTTGTCAGATCCGCCCTACGGCCGTCCGGTGTGGTGATGATGAATTTCTTTTTATCTGCCATGGTATACCTCCTTTAAAATATCATCCAAGATAGCACTAATCTGTGCAGCATGGCTCAGAACCATGAGGTGCCCTGCGTTTTTTATCCTGACGGTGTCCGGATGCTCCCGCATGGGCAGGATGCGGTCGGCTGTGCCATGTATCATGACCACGTCCTCGAAGTGGTCGGGCTGCTGCCAGTTCAGCAGCTGTCCCAGCGCCCAGCGCAGGAAATGCGGGTCCGTTTCGAATATCACCTGTTTCAGGAGTGCCTTCTCTGCCGGGGTGGCCGCACCAAAGAGCATTGGGGCCACAAAGTGGAACCGCTTGAGCCACGGCACCGGAATGAGCTGGTGCAGCCGCAACAAGCCCATGAGGCGGTAGTACCAGGGCAGCGACCTGCTGCTGGCGATGCTGGAGATGAGGATGGTCTTGCGCGGGTGCAGGAACCTGGCCAGCTCAATGGCCACCACGCCCCCAAACGACATGCCCACCAGCACAGGGTCAGGCTCCGTGATTTGCGTGGCCAGCCTTCTGGCGTAGTTTGCCAGCGATTCATTGGTTTCTGGGCGTATCCAGCGCACGTATACCCTGTCGCAGCAGTGGATGTGCAGGAACTGAAACATGCGCTCATCTGCCCCCAGCCCACTGATAAAGTATACCGTACCCATGCGTTTGATTTGTCCCCTCCGGTTTTAGAATTGCAGAGGCAAAGCTAAGGGATTCATCTACGCTGCACAAACCAGGACAGCGTGTCGGGGCAGCTTCGCTAGTCCCTTCGAGCCAGGCCGCCGCCCAGAAATCGCACCGCATCCTGCGCCGTCTCCTGTGGCAGTTCCTCCATGGGGATGTGGCCTGCACCCGGGTATAGCTTGAGCTGTGCGCCTTTTATTCCCTGCAGGAAACGGGTGGCATCCCGGACAGGCACCCAGGCATCGGCTTCGCCCCAGAGGATGAGGGTGGGTGCCTGAATCCGGGCAAGTTTGTGCAGGTTGTCCTGGTCCATCGTGTTGAGGCGGGCGATGAAGGCTTCGCGGTTGCCGTCGCGCAACAGCAGTTCGTGGCTCAGCGTGATGGTGCTCTCGTGAAGCCTGCTGTCGTCGCCGTATACCTCTTTCAGGCTCTTTTCCACGAGGAAGCGCGGCGTGATGTACCGGAGCGAATGCTTCAGCACCGGGGTCTGCGCCAGCCGGAAAGGCAGGGAAATGCGCTTGTCATTGGCATGGGTTATGCCCGTGGGCGACACCAGGATCAGTTTGTGCACGCGCCCGGGATGGGAGGCGGCGAAATCGAAGGCAATCTGTCCGCCGAGGGAGCTGCCGGCGATGTGCGCTTTCTCTATCCCCAGGCTGTCGAGCAAGTGTAGCAGCAAGCCGGAGTAGTAGTCGATGGTATAGGTGTCGGTGGCGTTGCGGCCGGTCATCCCAAATCCCGGCAGGTCGAGCCGTAGCACGCGGTGGCTCTTGCTGAGCTCAGCAGCCCAGCCATCCCAGGTATGGAGGGAGGCGGCGGTGCCATGCAGCAGCACGATGGGGGTGCCCTGGCCCTCGTCGCGGTAGTGCAGATTCGCCCCATCCAGCCGCATGAAGCGGGAGGCTGTGGAGCCATACCTTGCTTTCAGCTCATCGGCAGGTATATCTTTGTGCACCAGCAGGGCGGTAGTCGCAACCATCAGCAGACCAGCCGCCAGGAGCAGGCGCCGTTTTCTCTTTTTCATAATGCAAATGCTTGAGGAGCAGGACTAGAACACCTGACAAGATAAGGGGTTTTACAGGAATCATCCAAGGCGGCCACGGCATAAGGCCGGCGGCCCGCTGGAAAAGTGAAGATAGGAGCCAGGGCGGTTTCGCCAATCCCTGGCAGCGTTACCGCGGACTATCACTTTTGTCGCACTGGCTCCGGAAAGCTAACAGGGCTACTGTTCCTTTGAAAAAGGCCGTACACGAAAAAGCCCGCAGCTTCCTGCGGGCTTTTGTAAAATCAGATGCATGGGATGCTATACCTATACCTGTTCCTGTCGGAACTTGCTTCCGAAAAAGTAATAGACAGGTATACCCAGCCCGACGATGATCAGGCCCGGCCAGGTGAAGGTTGGTTTGTAAATGAGCAGGATGATGCAGATGGCAGAAGCCAGGATGATGTACATGGCCGGAAGTACGGGGTAGCCGAACGCTTTGTAAGGTCTTGGCAGGTCCGGGCGCTTTACGCGCAGCACGAACACCCCGATGATGGTGAGGATGTAGAACAGCATCACTGCAAAGATCACGTAGTCGAGCAGGTCGCCGTAGGTGCCCGAAAGGCATAACAGGCAGGCCCAGAGGCACTGCAGCCACAAGGCAGCCGCCGGTACGCCGTTCTTGTTCAGGCGGCCCATCTTCTCGAAAAACAAACCGTCTTTGGCAATCGCATAGAACACCCGGGCGCCGGAAAGGATGGCGCCGTTGTTACAGCCGAACGTCGAGATCATGATCAGTATGGCGATCCCTAGTGTGGCCGGGTACCCGCCGATCACCTCTGCCACGGCAGTAGCTACGCGGTCGTTGGAGGCATGTTGTATACCTTGTGCCATTACACTGGTCGCGTTGGGGTCGCCGTTAAGCGGCAATACCAGCAGGTATACCAGGTTGATGAGCAGGTAAATGCCCGTTACAATGCCTGCCCCGATGACCATGCTGAGCACAATCGTACGCTTGGGGTTGACGATCTCATCACCTGAAAAACCGATGTTGTTCCAGGAATCGGAAGAGAAAAGGGCTCCTACCATGGCAATGCCTAAAGCCGTGATCAGGGCCATGCCGGTAGGCGGTATAGCACCCGTACCCGACGCGGCGGCGTCACTACCCCAGAAATCAGAGAAGTTGGCCTGGACGGCTGTGTCGTTTACACCAAAGAGCAATCCGAAAAGAATAAGGGCAAACAAGGCGATCAGTTTGGTGCTGCCGAAAATGTTCTGGATCAGCTTGCCGCTTTTCACGCCCCTGGAGTTGATGTAGGTCAGGTATACGATGCTGACAATGGCTAGCAGTTGCACCGAGGTAAAATTGATACTGCCCACTGAGAAGAGCACGTTGCTCTCGCTGAACCAAGGGATGAGTACACCGGTGAAACGGGCAAAAGCCACCCCGACAGCCGCAATGATACCCGTCTGGATTACCAGAAAAAGCGTCCAGCCATACAAAAACGCCACCATTTTGTTGTAGGCCTCTTTCAGGTATACATACTGCCCGCCCACTTTTGGAAACATAGACGATAACTCGCCATAGCTAAGGGCTCCTACCATGGTCAGGAAGCCGGAAAGCACCCAAACCAACAGCATATTACCGGGCGTGACCACCGTGCGCGAAATATCTGCGGTAACAATAAAAATCCCGGAACCGATCATGCCTCCTGTCACGATCATGATCGCATCGAATAGCGTCAATTCGCGTTTGAAGCCTTGCTCAGTATGTTCTTCTTCCTTTTTCAGGGTTTCTATACCTTTCTGCATTTTAGTTTTGATTTTGAAAACAAATGTAGCAGTAATTTTTCAGTGCTCCACCACCCTGATTAGCAGACATACTTAAGAAGTCCATGAATATAGATGTGTAATTATACAGACTAAAAATAGGTTTTTATGAGGAATAAATTACAGGTTATTCGTCCCGAGAAGGCGCGTGTTCACGGATAAAAAACGGTGGTTGGTATAATACAGTAGTAATTGATGCAACAGTACCTTGCATAACAAAGTACTATAAGATATCTTTGTAACAGTAAAATTAATTATTCAACCATAAAAATTTAAAGCCATGAAAGTAATATTCGTTATCGCCGCCTCAGTTTCTTGTTTTGGTCTTGCTCTTCAAAATGATAAGAGCCTGCCTGTTCCCAATGGAAATGATTCTCACGTAGTTGTACTGACAGAAGAAGTAGAAGCTCCTGTTATGGATGTGGTACTGGATACGGTGGTCATCACAGCCGTAGCTCCTCAGGCGATCGCTGCTAATGCCCGCTAGGCAGAAGCAGCCCGCCCTGCAGGGGGGAGTAGAGTATCACAACCGGCCAGCCAGATTTCGGCTTCTTCGCGCTCATTAAAGTTTTGCATGCAAAGCTCGGGCGTCAGGCGGGTCAGCAAATCACGGGCAGACAGCCTGCTGAACATATTGTGTGAATACACATGGGCCATATACCGTAATCCGGCTGCAACGGCTTTGGGCATCCATTCGAACTGTATCCAGTCGTTTGCTTCCTGCCAGTCGCCGGTGATGTCCGACTTATCGTTCATCAGCTTCGGGCAGCCGCTGCTACGGAGCAGCTCCAGATAGGCCTGCGCAGCGCATACTACATCATTTGCTGTGATATGCCCTGACCATTTGGCCTCAATGTAATCCTGCTTTTGTTGCAGGGTGACATATACATCCCCCAGCATGTGACTGAGCTGCAGCGGTTCTGCTAACTCAGATCTGCATTCTTCTCGCTCGATTGCCATTTTCCACCTCCTCTATCTCCTTTAAATGTCACGACCGGATTTTTCCTGTTCTGCCTAATAATTACTCACCCGAATAGCTGCTGCGTGAGCCTGTACCGGGAAGGACTCCATCACCGGGTCTTTAAACCAGACTTCTACCAGCTGGCCTTCCCGCAACTGCTCCAGTTTAAGTACGGCGCCGTCCTGGCCTTCGATGAGTGTCTTGTTGTCAATGCGCAGGCTGGCTTTGGTATGGCTGGTCTCTATACCTTCCACGGCTTCTACCAGTATCTCTGCTACAGCGGCATCCTGCTTTGAATTTGTCTTCTTAAGGTTCGTGATGTTACCGTGCACATCGGGCTGCGTATTTGGGATCTGTCTGGTATCCTCTGTCTGGCAACCAACCAACAGGAGTGCTGCCAAGGGCAGGTAGCTTATATATTTTTTCATGGTCGTCTTATCGGGTATGTTCCTCGCTGATCGCTCTGTTGAAAAAGTCCAGCAGGGGTTTCACGCACTTGTACGTAGGGAGGAGCTTGGAAGTAACATCCGGACGCATTACTTCTTCGTCGCTGAAGTAACGGAGGGCCAGAAAGTTTTTATGCCGGAGCAAATCAACAGACGCATGTGTCTTGTCATACCCTTTGGGCGCTGTTGCCCGTTTCTCCCCGCGCAACTCTCCGAATTGCTCTACAAAGGCGGGTGAGCGGATGATCTGCTCCAGCTCGCCCGGGTTATAGTCTATCTCTTCACGTATAAGCGCCAAGTGCTCGGGCTTTGGGTTAGGTATACCGCCGCCCATACGTGACTTGCCGCCAGGCTCCAGCACCAGGATGTAGTTGGCATAAGGCGAGTGCCGGCCACCCCTGGATATGCCGGCTCCCATCCGCCCTTTATAAGGCGCCTCCCCGCTTTTAGAGAAATCATTCTTATTGATCCGGAACAAACATTCCTGCGTCGTGACGCCATGCAAAGACGGGTCTATCTGCTTCAGCTCCTCCAGTGTAAAGCTTACCAGCTCCACAAAATAGCTTCTGGCTTGCTGGTAACGCTCCCTGTTGGCGTCCATCCAGAGTTTGCTGTTATGGCGCTGCAGGTCTCTGAGAAAATCCAGTATAAAAGGCCCGTTCATGGCAGCAGGGATGGAATTCGTAAAAAGTGGGTCATATTATCCGGAGAATAGGTTCTTACAGCTTTTGTGAATAGCAGCGTCCTATCCGGTTGAATAATGCGGTTGAAAGCAAGCGTATCAAACCTGTTGTAGCTCTATATCCCCCCGGTTCTACTCCACAAAGAAGCCCCTTGTTACAGACAGGAGCAGTAACAAGGGGCTTTTGCTAATATATTGTAGCGTGAGCTAAGCTACTTTCATGAACAGGTCGGTCAGGGATTTTCGCAAATCAGCTTCGGAGGTATAGTAGGTCAGGAAATCACCATGCCGGCAGCCGGCAGCCGTGGGTACCTGGCGCAGTACGACTTTCGCTCTTTTGCCCACTGTGATCAGGCCTATGTGCCTCCGCTGGCAGAGTGCCAGCAGGCTATCGGCCAGCATATTGTTGCGGAAGCTCAGGCTGCTGATTGATAAACCGAGCCACTGCTCATTGGCAGGGGCCTGCTTAAGTTCGTTGACCAACTTCTCCAGTTGCTGTTTAAGGTGGCGCTTCTCCAGCTGGGAGTGCAGTAGAAAGCCTGCTATCGCGACAAAAACAGGAGCCAGGTATAGGAGAGGCCAGTAGTCAAGGGTATACCCAATGTAAGCAGTCAAAAGGAGGAGCGCGCCTGCGGTCAGGAACCGGTAGTTACTCAGGCCCTTTTTCTTGTAGCGGATGAGGAGGGCAGTAAGCCGATCGGATTGCCGGATGCTCAAGGATGCAGCAAAAAAGCTGTTGTCCTCTTTCTTCATCACAAACAGCCCATCTACTTCCGCGCCCTGCTTCGTCTTCTCGAGCTTCCTGACCAGGAGACCGGAATTCTTGGATTGCTTTGCATAGTAAGAACTTAAATAGTCGAATGCAAAATTTTCAATTTTGTTGACCTCCT
>NZ_JSYF01000128.1:0-1490 GCF_054824225.1 Pontibacter sp. HJ8 | reverse complement strand
CCTCTTACGCGCTGGCCGTAGTTATCACCCGCGTTCGTTGCTGCTTCGAAAGTTGTCAGTTCTGATACTGAAGTCGGGTTAGTAGTCACCGGGATGTTACCAACTGTATTGCCTGGTACGTTAGCCCAGAATTCTCTTGTGATCTTGCCGGTGCCGCTTGTAGTTGATCCGGAACCTGGTAACTGAGGTACTAAAGATGTGATGGCTGCTCCTACTTTGATAGAAACAGGAGCAGATGTCTGTGTAGCGCCTTTGTCGTCTGTTGCTTTGGCAGTCAGGTTGAAAGAGCCTTCCACCGCACCAGTCCAGTTGAAGCTGAAAGGAGCCTTGGTAGACTCTCCAAGCTTAGTAGAGCCCTGGAAGAATTCCACTTTTGTTACAGTACCGTCGGCGTCAGAAGCATTGGCAGCAATGGAGATGGCAGCACCTAATGCAATAGAAGCGTTGGCCAGTGGAGCTGTCAGGGAAACTGTCGGCGCCTGGTTGGCAACGGCTGATGCACCTCCTTTAGGGCCCAGTACGATCCCATTGGCACTCAGCTTCTGTGTCCAGCGGCTAAGTTCGTCGCCTTCTACGTTGGTGGCAATAGCGCCACCAGCCAGGAAAGTATTGTTGGTGAAAGAAGCGTTCTGTGCTACAGAAACGTCATTCCGGTTGTTCACATAGCCCCAGGCTGTGATACCCACCGTGTTGTTGTCAACAGAGTTAGAGAACGTTGTGTTCTTGTTGTAGTAATCCTTGCTCCAGAGGCCTGACGTATAGAAGGCAAACTTAGAGCCGTCTTTGTGCAGAGCTGAGTTCACAGCGCGGTTGTTGGTGTAGCGCACGTTGTTGCCACCGGCTATACCCATGCTGTAGTTGCCCAGGTTCACCAGTTGGTTATCGCTCGCCGTGATGTAAGCAGGGCAGGTATTGATGTCACCGTCGCCATCTGTGATGATACCACCACCGGTATAGCGCGTGTTGTTATGCGGGATAGGGTAGGCACCCTGTATGTAGTTGTTGTGGATACGGATAGGAGAAGAGGCTGTACCGCGAGAGTTGTAGATGTTGATGTTATCTTCTACAGCTGAGTTGCCGGCTTCGTTGATCACTTCATTCCAGGCCACCTCTACGTGTGGAGCACCTACTTTGAAGTTGAACTGTACGAACTGTACCAGTGCTTTACCACCTCCGTATACACGTCCGTCAATGTTTTTCGCCTTGTTATAACGTATCTTGATCGTGTTGGCAGTTGTACCGTTTCCTTCATAACGCTGACCTACGTAGATACCGGCCGTACCTTCCATGTAGCAGTTTTCTACTACAATGTTGCGGAACACATCCACTGCCAGGAAACGGCGTGGTTTCATATAATCTTTCCAGGGGGATGGGGTGATGCCATACCCATTGGTGTGACGAATTGTAATATCGGCTGAGTTGCCTAAAGAGCGTACCAGTGCACCTGCACCACGCAGGTTGGAATTAACAATTACGACCGGCTCATTTGT
>NZ_JSYF01000127.1:0-17316 GCF_054824225.1 Pontibacter sp. HJ8 | reverse complement strand
GCTCACTCTGGACAACTGTGACCGTTTTAGCATACTTCTGACCGTTAACTTCATAAGCATTCCCGACTTTCTGGTAATAATAATGCTCTTTCTTAGCAGGCAAACTTGTGGAGGTTCCTCCAGTGGTCCGGTTATTATAGGCATCACCGACCCAAGAAGCACCTTCCTTTACAGGAAACACCAACTTCACATATTTGTTGTTGTCCTGCGTTTGCAGTACCATTTTGTCTGTTTTAGCGACCACCATGACTGAATCATCCACCCAGGATTGGATCTCGCCAGCCCGCACCGACCGAACGATCTTGTAAACGAGCTGATTGGTCTGGTCATAAAAACTGGTATCTACCCGCTCACGCATCTGAAAACGGTTCGTATCGCCCTCATTACTCCTGAACCTGATGTCCGTTACTTCATAGATACGGTAATTCCCCACTTCAAGCGGAAAGTAATCATACCCCATTGCAGTTGGGTCCGGGTCTTTATACTTGTTCTCACAACCAGCCATAAAGCCAGCCAGCACAACCAAAAGCAACAGGGCTTTTCTCATTATTGCAGCACGTTCAGGTTATAATCTGAATTATAGTTTGATTCGATCCAGCCGCCGCCTACTACGTCGTTGCCTTCGTAGAAAACAGCTGCCTGCCCTGGGGCAATGGCATGCACGCCGCTCAGGAAATGGACCTTCATTTTGTCTCCTTCCTGCTCCACAATAGCCTCCGTACCGGCATCGTTATACCGGACTTTGGTAACCGTAGGTATAGGTTGGTCGATCAGGTTATCATACTTCACCATGTTCAGCTTTCCTACGGTCATGGCATTCTTGGCCAGGTCTTCGTAGTTGCCCAGTATCACACGGTTGGTGTCTTTTTCGATGCGGGTCACATAAGCCGGGAAGCCAAGTGCTATGCCCAGCCCCTTGCGTTGACCTATCGTGTAGAACGGATACCCTTCGTGCTTGCCGACCACAGTGCCATCTTCGAGCGCAAATTCACCGCCAGCTACCTGCTCTTCGAGACCCTCTATCCGGCGCTTCAGGAAGCCGCGGTAATCGTTATCCGGTATAAAGCAGATCTCATAGGATTCCGGCTTGTTTACCAGTTCCGTGAAGCCACGGTCCATGGCCATCTGGCGTATTTCTGTTTTTCGCAGGCCTCCCAATGGGAAAATGGTGCGGCTCAGGCTCTGTTGCGAAATGCCCCAAAGCGCGTACGACTGGTCTTTGCTTTCATCCAATCCTTTGGAGATCACATACCTGCCATTTTCTTCACGGATGTTGGCATAATGCCCCGTCGCGATAAATTCACAACCAAGCTGATCCGCACGGCGCAGCAGGGCATCCCATTTGATGTGGGTATTGCACAATACACAGGGGTTCGGTGTGCGACCTGCTATATATTCATCGGTGAAATGGTTGATCACAAAATCACCAAACTCCTCCCGGATATCAATGATATAATGCGGGAAACCCAGTTGTACGGCAATATTACGGGCGTCATTAATAGAGTCCAGGCTGCAGCAGCCGGTCTCCTTCTTGCTGGCGCCGCTGGAGGCATAATCCCAGGTTTTCATGGTCATGCCAACAACTTCATATCCCTGCTCATGCAGCATCACAGCCGCTACCGAACTGTCAATACCGCCGCTCATTGCTACCAATACTCTTCCTAACTTACTCATCTATTTATTAAAATGTAAGTACGATTCAATATAAACTTTCTACAAAGATAGTAACATCAGCCCAGTAATAAAGATTCAGCCTTCAAATATTGACTGACTCCGTTGTTGCCTCCTCTGCCCCAGAAGGCCAGCACATAAAAAAAAGACAAAAAAAATGGCATCATACCCATTTTGGGGCTTACTTTGAAGCTTCTAATTAAAAACCAAACCTCCGGGTTTATTTAAACTATAGATTACTATGGGCTTACGTACCTCAGTGATAGTAAACGGTATAAACAATTTGAGCGACGCGCGTTACTGCGCCGGCATGGGCGTGGACATCATCAGCTTTAACCTGAAGCTCGATGCGGCAGACCGTATGCCTTCCGAAACTTTAAAAGAGATTGTAGGTTGGGTATCGGGTGTCAAGCTGGCCGGTGAGTTTGAGCGGGCCAAGCCAGATATCATCAACCAGTACGCTGATGAGTTTGGCTTGCACTACATTCAGTTGGACACCCCCTACCTGATCGACGAAATTGAAGAGATTAACCGGCCTGTCATCCAGAAGGTGTTCATCAACAAAGATACGGTCGAAAGTGAGCTGCTGGAAATGATGGAGCTCTACGGCCCTTCCGTAGACAGTTTCCTTCTCTATTCCACTGATTTCAACTCCATTGACGATACGAACACTAAATTCCTGCACAACCTGGCCAGGAAGTTCCCGATCTTTGTTGGTTTCGGGGTTCACCGCGAAAACATCAACACAATCCTGAAAGAAGTCAAGCCAGCGGGAATCGGGCTTCGCGGAGGCCATGAGATCAAACCAGGCCTGAAAGACTTTGACGAGCTGCAGGAAATCTTCGAAGAAATAGAGGAAAATTAGAGAGTTTTGGAGTTAGAGAGTTTAGATGTTAAAAGGATTTTCTCTACACTTCGTTACTTCGTAGAATTCTGAAAAGCTGTATTGAAGCACTGGCCACTTCCTACTCTATTGAACCGAAATCGCTTCCTAATTGCCTGAACAGCATTACGGAAGAGCAACAAAGAAACAGCCCGCTATACCTGAGGTATAGCGGGCTGTTTCTTTTGCGTACAGGTATGGCGGCTATACCTTGAACTGCAGGTATTTGATGGTGATGCCTTCCTCCAGGTAGCGCTTCTCATACGTGGTATAGATCCCCATCGTGTGCTCCTGCAGATCCGATTGGTATAAATCGGCTGTAGCCAAAAGTCCCTTAACCTGGCGTTCCTGCAGCACTTCCAGCGTATATTCAAACAGCATCTGGTTGTCTGTCTTGAGGTGCACAATACCGCCGGGCTTGAGAATTTTTTTGTACAGCTCCAGGAAACGCGGGGAAGTCAGGCGGCGCTTGATGTCACGGTCCTTGGGCCGCGGATCCGGGAACGTGACCCAGATCTCGTCCACTTCCCCTTCGGCAAAGTTCTCGTCGATGCTCTCGATGAACGTCCGCAGGAAAGCCACATTCTCCAGTTCTTCCTCCTGGGCCATGGTACTGCCTTTCCAGATGCGGGCTCCTTTGATATCGGCCCCGATAAAGTTCTTTTCCGGAAAAAGGCGTGCCATACCTACGGTATATTCGCCACGCCCGCAACCGATCTCCAGTACCAGCGGATTCGCATTCTCGAAAAAATCCTCCCGCCACTTACCGGCCAGTTGTCCATAATATTCATCACCGGCTTCCACCACATTCTCCCGTTCGGCTATGGCGGCGAACTTTTCTAGTTTTGATCTTCCCATTTAATTTATAGTTCTTCAATCTCTGCGACCACAAAGGTACTACCTCCGATAAAAATAACCTCATCGGGCGCAGCTTTTTGCCGGGCAGCCTCTATGGCTTCTGTTACAGTCGCAAAGGCATGTCCCTGCAAGCCAACTTCTGCCGCTTTCTCCAGCAATTCAGCAACTGGCAAGGCCCGTGGTATGTGTGCCTGACAAAAATAATAGCGGTATTGTTTGGGCAGGAGTTGCAGAATAGAAGTCACATCTTTGTCATTGACTGCACCAAAAACCAGGTGTACCTGCTTTGGGTTCAGCGACTGCAATTGTGCAAGTATTTGTTTTATGCCATCTACATTATGACCTGTATCACAAATGGTTAAAGGGTTCTGGCTTATTACCTGCCACCGGCCCTTAAGCCCGGTTAAACCTTTGGCATGACCTATACCTTCCCGTATCGCTTTTTCTGACAAGGTATAGCCTCTCTCCTGCAGCAACGTCAATGTCTGCAGCACGCCCGGCAGGTTGTATTGTTGGTAGCTACCTGCCAGATCTATTTCAAGTGCCTTCAACCAGAGTTGCCCCTCCCGGTATACCTCAAATACCTGCCCTTCCAGATCTTGCTCCAATAGTTTTACCTGTATATGGTCGGTAGCGAAGTAAAGGGGGGCCTGCTCCTGCTTTGCCTTTTGCTCGAAAACATGGGCAATGTCAGGTTGTTTCGTACTGATCACGGCCGGCGTGTGCGGCTTTATGATACCTGCTTTTTCACCCGCTATCGCCTCCAGCGTATCTCCCAGCAGGTTTTGATGATCCAACCCGATGTTGGTGATGAGCGATACCTCCGGCTGAATGATATTGGTAGAGTCCAGCCTGCCCCCGAGCCCCACTTCAATAACGGCTACATCCACCTGCTGATCGGCAAAATATCGGAAAGCCAGGGCCACCGTCATTTCGAAAAAGGAAGGTTGTACCTGCTCAAATAAGCTTTTATGCTCCTCTACAAAACGGATCAGGTAATCCTGTGGCAGTTCTTTGCCATCCACCCGAATGCGCTCTGTGAAGGATTTGAGATGCGGAGATGTATAAAGGCCGGTCCGGTAGCCGGCGCTCTGAAGCACAGCGGCCAGCATGTGGGAGCTGCTGCCTTTGCCGTTGGTACCCGCCACATGCACAGACTTAAACTGATGCTGCGGCTGCCCCAGCGCATCGCAAAGCGCTATGATGTTGTCCAGGCTCTTCTTAAAAGCAGCATTGCCGATGCGTTGAAACATCGGCAATTGCTGGTATAAATAATCAAGACACTCCTGATAGGTCATGAAATCAAATTGAATTTATCTGGATCGGATCACAAAAGTCACCGTGCCGGTTGCTCCTGTTGTGCTTCTGCCGCCTCCTGTTCTGCTGAAAGTAGTTCGCTGTAGCTGGTCCTTGTACCACTTCTCTACGTGGGGAGATACGGTACTCTCCAGACGCTCTACTGCGATCAGGTTGCCATCTGCGTCAATACGGATACGGAACTTTATAAAACCGGTCTCATTGTCGTAAGGGTCACGCTTTGGCGACACGTCGTAGCGCCATCCGGCCATATCCAGGCCGTCTCCGCCGCCACCGCCACCGGGCTTGCCCATCATGGCTTTCGCATCCAGTGTGCCGGCCGGATCACCTTTGTCCCCTACTTTGTTGGCATCATCGCCGTTATTGTTGCCGGTAGCTTCGTTGGAAGTACCGCTTTTGCCGGTACCGGTGTTATCCGTCGGTTTACCCGGGTAGAGCGAACGGGGCTTTTCAGGCTCCTTCTTTACAACTTCTTTCGGTTGTTCCGCTGGCTTCTTTACTTCCTCTTCCTTGGGTTGTGGTTTAGGCTGAGGCTTCACTGTCTCCTTCACAGAAACCGGAGCGTCGGCTGTTGTGGTCACCACCTTGGGGGTCTCTACCGGGGTTGGCGGAGTTGGCGTAGCAGCAGCAACAGGTTTGGGCTCAGGAAGTGGATCTGGCTGAGTGGGCGCAGGTTTACTATCCTGCACATTTTTCGACTCATTGGGAGTAGCCTTGGACTGGACATCCCCGCTTCCGACGGCGTCCATTCCAAAGTTCAGTTCAATGCCCATCTCCTCATCCGGCTCTCCGGGAGCTCCGTTCCATGCCAACAGGAAGAACAGAAGCAACAAGATAACCGCATGCAGGATAATGCTTATACCCGCCGCAATCTTCTTGTTCTTTTCTTCTTCCTTTGAAAGTGTTAACTCCATTTCTATTCTTTCTCCTATTGCTCTGAAGGCACGGTGGCCAACGTAACCTTCGCGTTCAGGGTGGTGGCGACACTCGCTACATTCACCAGATACTCTACCGGTACACTCTTGTCCACATGCAACACCACCACACCATCATCTGTTCCCTGCAAAAGTGCTGCCAACCGTGGTTCCAGTTCAGCCAGGGTAACCTGATTTTCATTCAAGTAATACTTTAAGTCCGGTGTGATTGTCACGCTTATCTTTTGTATGACAGCGGTAGTGGCCTTGCTGGTAGGCAAACTCACCGGCATACCGGTAGGTGCCACCAGGTTGGAGGTAAGCATGAAAAAGATGAGCAGCAAGAAAATGATGTCAGTCATGGACGACATGCTAAACTCCGCACTGATCCTGTTTTTTGAGCGTAAATTCATGCTTACAGTTGTGGTTCTTGTAACAGATCAATAAACTCGATAGCAGAATACTCCATACCGTGCACGATGTTGTCAGTCTTGGTTATCAGGTAGTTATACCCAACATAGGCCGGAAGACCAATGATCAGACCCGTTGCCGTTGTTACCATCGCTTCGTAGATACCGCCTGAGAGCAACTTTGGGCTGATAGTACCTTCTGCCTGCGCAATCGCGATGAAGGCCTGAATCATACCTGTCACTGTGCCCAGGAAACCCAGCATAGGAGCCGCACCCGCTATAGTTGCCAGGGAAGCCAGGTTTCTCTCCAGCTTGCTGATTTCAATCTTTCCTACGTTCTCGATGGAAGTCTCTATGTTCTTGAGTGGATTACCGATCCGGCTGATCCCTTTGGCCAGCATTCGGGCCACCGGTGTGTTTGTCTGGGCACAAAGCATTTTGGCTCCGTTGATATCACCAGCCAGCACCATACTCTTGATGCGGTCGTTAAAGCCTTCCGGATTCTTGGCCGCCTTTTTTAACGTCAGGTAGCGCTCAAAGAAAATGTAAACCGCAGCAAGCGAGAGCAAGGCCAGCGGAATCATGGCCCAACCGCCCGCCATGGCTAAATCAAGCAAAGAAACAGCACTGGTGGCTCCTTCAGCCCCCTCTGCAAGTGCAACTGTTGTGTCAGCAGGGGTAGTTGTGATTTGTAATAAGAGAGATGTCATGTTAATTATTAAATACCCAAATGTTTTCTCCGAATGATTGTCTTAATGTTTTAACTGCAGCCTGCGCCTCTTCAGGTGTAGCATAATCTGCAATAGAGACTTTAAATATTCTGCCGCCACGGCCTGGCTCCAGTACTTTTGCCTCATGGCCCAGTTCTGCTATTTCCTGGCGGCTATACTCGGCATTGTTCATCCGGGCGTAGCCTCCTGAAATAATGTAAAAGCGGCCGTCTTTGCCGTTGATCGTTGTCACAGGCGCCTTAACTTCCGGCGTAGCAGCTTCAGTATCTGTTTTGGTTACCAGTTCTTCTTTAGTAGTAACGTCCTCTTCAGCAGCATATTGAACGGCACCCGCTAAAGTTTCACTTGCTACTTCAGCCTCTACAACCGTTTCCTCGCTTACTAGTTCGGTTTCCATCCCACTTTCAGAAGGCATTCCCGGTAGCAGGTTTTCATACGCCTTGGCACGCTCTTCTTCTGTTGCGGGCAAATAATCGGCTGTATACAGCTCTTTGTAACGGCTATCCTCAGCCTGCCTGTCAGCACCAAAAAGGGCGATCGGACTCAGGCTACTGATCGTGTAATCTGTCTGAAGCGACAACATGTACAGACCTGCCCCAACCAGCCCGGTCAGAGCAAGACCGGCAGCTACATTGTACACGCGCTTCAGGCGCCTGCTCAACGGCTGCTTCACGGTGGCAGGTTCCGCATGGCGCTCCTTCAACAGCGTACGCAGCACCGCAGGATCTTCCGGACGTAGCGGCCGTGCCACCAGTTCCGGCAATCCAAAGCTTGCCTCCAGCATATTGTCGGCTTCCATGTACTCAAACTCCAGCTTGCGCTCCGCATTGTAACGAAACACGCCAATGTCAGCCAGTTCAAAACGGTTTTCTCCGCTCAGCCGGACTCTGGCCTGGTGCACAAAATTCATCACCAGCTGCTTTGCTTCCTCTTTCGAGATGCTGTTGGCATGGGCTATCGTACTGATAAGCAAGCCATCGTTGAGAACCAGCTTTTCATTGAAAGCGATCTTCCTGGACGGCGGCACCAACGTATGCTTCACCGGATTGATCCTGGCGGAGACATAACGCGTTATCAATCCCCCGAATTCAGGGATGATCACGCAGTCGTGGTTATAGAGCAGAGACTTTATGTGCTTTTCTACCATAGGCACTTAGAATGAATAAGAGACTCCTCCTATCAGGTTAACGCTTTTGTTCGGGTAATTTACAAACCTTTCGTACTTCTGACCAAACAAATTATTCGCCATTAGAAAAGCAGTAAATCTGTTGGAAAACTTGTAGTCTGCTTTCAGGTTGAGATCGATGATCGAGTCCGTCTCCTGAAGCACAGAAGTTCCGTCCAGGCGATGGATCTGCCCGAATGAACTCCCAATATAGTAAAGTTCTGAATTAAACAGAATCTTGTCGTAGAAGTTATAGGTGGCAAAAACACTCGCCATGAGCTCCGGACGGTGGAACGCATGCTCTAAGCTGGCTGTGCTATATTTATTATAATCAGCCTTTAATCCTACGCGTACTTCATCCGAATAATTGAATACTGCCTCTGCATAAAGATTAAAAACATTTGTCACGCCATCGTCATACACCAGATCAAACTTGGTGGAGTCGCTGGCAGAGTTGTTGTAGAAGTACATGTTGCGGAAATTCTGGTAGGCAACACGTCCTGTGAGGTGCACCAGGTTGGCAATGTTGGCGGACATACCGCCATATACCTCCAGTCCTTTGTTCTGATCAGCTACTCGCACGTTTTGTGCCAGGTACGGATTCTCCTGAGTCAGCTGATATAAAGTAACCCTTTCCAGATCGCCTCCTATACCTGCGTAAACCAGGAACTTATCTTTAACTGGCTCCAGTCCGATGCGCACCATCGGGTAGACATTGAACTTGCGCGCATCATTCACGGTGTCGCCGGTATGGGCAATGTTGGCACCTATGGAAATCTTCATGGCATTCAACTGACGCTCGTAGGTTGGTTGCAGCTTGAATAAGGTGCGGCTTACGGAAGCCGAGTCTTTGTGCGACACCAGCGACAGGTCCGCATCCACACGGAAAGCAGAAACTTCATCGATGCCATACTCGCTGTTCAGTTTAAAGGCGACATTCGTCTCGCGCATGTCATACTTGTCGTTGAGGTAGTTCACGTTCAGGCCTGCCCGGTAGAGCAGCGGCGCGCCGGAAGTCTGGTTGTGCAGATAACCTTCGGCATTGACGCGGTTGAATACCTGGCTGATCGTGTCTTTGTCCACGGGAACTTCTCTTACCGGATTATACCCATAGAAATGGTACTTATCGCGCCCATAGCCCAGCCGGCCACCGATGGTCAGGCCTTGCAGGTAACTTTCGCCGTTCACATTGATGGCTGAATTAGTTACAGCAGAGTTTCCTTTATCAACCGGTCCCCGGGCGGAAGTGATGTGGCTGACATCTGCTCCGTAAGACGCTACATCGCTGCGCTTATTATGAAAGTACCCTTTCAGGTATAGCGTACCATAGTTGCCTAGTCCGGCCTTAACATAATTGCCATACAACTTGGTCAGTTCGTCCTGCTTGATGGTGAGCACCTTCATCTGAAGATCGATATCCTGGGAAGGCAGCTTGTAATCCCCGAAGCGGTAGCGCACCGTACGATCACCGGCTTCAGGTGGAACAACGGCAAATTTCTGGTAATTACGCGAGGCGCGAGGCAACTCGATTACCCGGTTCTTTTCAACTACTACTTCCGCATCCTCCAGCTTAGCGCCTTCGCCCCAGCCAGTTGTCTGGGCAGCGGCACTGTTTAGAAAGCTATACCCGACACAAAGTACGATCGCGAGAGAGGCTTTTTTAAATTTATTCTTCATGGTGATGTTTCTGTTCAGCGTAATCTGAATGAATTACTTGTTATTTCCTCCCTTTAGGGTATCTGCAGGCGTATTATTTTTCTGCAGCGTGTCTGCCGGAGAAATTCCTTTCTGTAAGGTATCACCCGGGGCGCTGTCTCCGCCACCCATTTTCGCCAGCTTTTGCTTCGCCTCTTCCACAATCTCTTTCTCAGGAGAGTTCTCAATGATGGAGTTCAGTGTGGCACGCGCCTGGAACATTTCGTTCTGGGCCGCATAGTTGTCAGCAATTACCAGGAATGATTTCCCCAGCCAGTAATCGTAACTGGAGAACTTCGTATTAAAATCATAGGCAGCATCCACAGACTCTTTGTATTTCTTCTGCTTGAAGAGAATTTCAGCTACAAGGTATTGCGCTTCCGCGCCATTTTCGTCTGCAGCAGCTTTGGAAGCTTCGCGGAACTCAGTCAGCGCCTGCTCCAGATTGCCCTCAGCATACGTTGACTTTGCTTTGTATAACATGGCCGTATTATAGGCCTGAAGTGCAGCGTTTCCCTGGCTGATGAGTTCGTTGGCAATACGCTTGGAAGATGCGAAGTCGTTGGTGAGGAAGTGACTCTTCATCAAACCAGTCAGTGCTGTTTGCTGCTCCCGGCGGTTGCTGGCCAGGTCTCGTAGACGGGTATAATATTTGATCGCTTCGCTGTAGTTCTTCTGCTCAAACTCCACATCGGCCACTTTCTGGATAGCGCGGTTCACATAATCCGACTTGTTTTCAGATACAACTTCTTTCATTCGCTGCAGACCTGCCGTAAAGTTGCGCTCCCGCAGGTAGGAATCAGCCAGAAAATATTTGGCGTCATTTACGAACGGGCTCTTTGGATACGTACTCAGGTATTTTTCTAGCTTGGCTATCGCCTCTTTATACTTTTCGTTGAAGTATAAGGTCTTAGAAGCTTCAAATTCAATGCTTTCCAGCGCATTGCTTTCCGGATTGGCAGCTTTGAATTTGCCTGCATACTCATCAAATTCGTTGCTGCGGTTCTGGGCGGCCAGTACTTCCTGCAGGCTGTAAAGTGAGCCGCTGGCAGATCTGGAATTCGGGAATTCATCCAGTACGCGCTTGTAATCCTGGGCTGCTTCGGCATGTTTACCGAGGTTCGCGTAAGCTATACCTCGTTTCTCGAGGGCATTCGGAACAAGCTTGCTTTGCGGCTGATTCTGGATCAGGGAAGTAAAGCCTGCTACAGCCGGCTGGTAACTTCCCGATTCAAAGTCGATCAATGCACGCTGATACAGGGCAGCATCGGCATACCGGGACTTCGGATACTGGGTGGCTACCATCTGCAGGTTCTGTTTTGCCTGCTCTTTGTTACCACTTAAACTCTGTACCAGTCCTTTCTGGAAGTATACATAATCCTTGTCTGGAGAATTGGAGGCCAGCACTTTGTCATACAGGCCCAGGGCCTGGCTATACTGCTTGTTCACATAATGCAAGTCCGCCAGACGCAGCAAGGCATCAAAATGGTTCGGATCGCTGGCATTGGTACCCTCCACATAGGCTTTGAAATGCGGCATGGCCTTGTCATACTCCTTGGAGTTATAGTAGGCGTAGCCGATGCCGTAGCGTGACTTCATGTAGTACTCAGACTTGCGGGCCTCACTGTTGCGGAACACAGCGGCATAGCTGTTGATGGCATCGTTGAAGCGCTGCCCAATGGAATAAGCTTCGCCTTTCACAAAATGACTGGCGGCCGTTATTTCCTTGTCATACGGGTACTGCAGCGACTTTTCGAGCATAGCAACAGCCGCCGGGAATTTGGCTTCGTTGAACAGGTTCACCCCGTGATGGTAGGTTACACGCTGGTAAGTCTGCAATATGCGGTAACTCTTGGTGGGCATACTTTCGATGTGCCGTATAGCCTCCGGGTAGTTGTTGGAGTTGAAATAAGCCTCGCTCAGCAGGTTGTCTGCCTCAGCGCTCTGCTCTGAATCCGGGAAATCTTTGTTGAAGGTCTGCAGCGAGCCCAGCACTTCACGGAAGTTACCCAACTCATAGCTTACCTGCGCATACTTGAGCGTAGCGGCTTCGGTGATGTCTTTGTCGTGGTCGTTTTTGCGGGCCTGGTCAAAGGCGGTCAGGGCAAACTGCTTGTTGTTCTCGCGCAGGTAGCTCAGGCCCAGGTAATAGGCCGCGTTTTGCCCCAGGGCATCCTTCTTCAGCGCTACTTCCTTGAAGTTAGCGATCGCATTTTTATAGTTACCGTTCTTGTAGTCTGTGAAAGCGATCTTATATTGTACCACCGGCTCGAGCTTGCGCTTACCCTGGGCAAACTGGCTGAAATACTTCTCCGCCGTTTTATATTCGGCGCGCTGGTAATACGCATCTGCTACCAACAAGGCGATTTCGTCCGCTTGCTGCACCTTGGGGGTTTTGGCAAGGGCTGCTTCCCCGTAGCGGATCACCTCAAACACGTCGTTCTCTTTGTAAAGAATTTCCGTGATCATGTACGGCACGATCTGCGCGTAGGCTTCATTTTTTTCGGCGATCAGCAGGTCTGCCTTGGCCGCGGCATAATCGCCGTTGCGGTAAGAGATGTAACCGGAATAATAATTGGACGCGTAAGCAAAGCGGTGATCGTCCTCCCGGAAACCGGTTGTCTTGTTTTTATCAAACCAGATTTTGGCGTTAGCGAAGTCTTTGGTAGCAAAATAAGAATAGCCGAGTTTAAATTCCAGCTCTTTGTTCTGCTTGATGCTCAGCAAATGGGTAGGAGCCTTCTCCAGCAGTTCCACCGCTTTCTTATAATCTTTGTTTTCGAAGTAGTACAAACCCAGCTCATAATTGGCCAGGGCTGTTTTCGGGTGCGCGGGATACTTGCTCGAGAAGTTGAGGATAAGCTGTTCGGCATCCGGGTGCAGCAGGTAGAGACCACTCAGGGCATAATAATATTGGGCATCCGCTGTTTTGGCATCATCCCCGATCAGTTTGATGTACTTACGGAATGCTTCCTGGGCTGCCCCATACTTGGCACGGTCAAACAACTCCACGCCTTCCTGGAAATACTTTTCTTCTGAGGTGAAAACCGAGGTGTGTTGTGCCACAGCCACGTGGCTTCCCCCAGCCAGTACCGATGCAAGCGCTACTTTATAGGCTATCTTCATATTATTCAGTTTTGCTCCTGGAGGAGCCCATCTTGTGTCTTATTCGAAGGACCGAAGGTATTTAGTCCCGTTATGTGCTACAGGCGATTTGCCCCAGTCAAAGTTAAATAAAAATTGACAACCCACCGTACCTCAGGCAAGAAACCTGCACGCACCTTCACGTAATTTCTACTTGCTGCTTATACAATGCGGGAGCTGCAGCAAATATTGTACAGCAATCCGAAAATCACTATTAATGAAATGTTAAAGTTCTGGGAACCGGATGCAGGATCTTGAAAACCAGCTCTTTTAATATTTCTGATTCGCTCATATCGCCACCCGTAATGCCCTTCACCTGCAGGTCGGCCACCCGGATGTGGTGGAGAATGTCAACTACCCGCCCCAGCGGAAAAACACGCAGGGCGTGGAGGTATTCCTTCACTAGGAAGCCCCGGTTACCAAGGCTCTTCCGCACCCCTGACTCCGATTTATCAGCCGACTGGTGCAGGCAAAGGAGTTTGGTAAAGAAAGAGAACAGCAGGCTCAGATTAGGTATAAGCGGATTGTTCTTGGGGTTGGCCTCAAAATATAGGATGATCCGGTTCGCCTTTAGGGCGTCCTGCGCGATCAGGGCCGACTGCAGCTCAAAGATGTTATACTCCTTGCTGATGCCCACATTCTCCTGCACCACACGCTCGTCGATCATCTGTCCCGGCTTTAGGTTAATGAGCAACTTATCAATCTCATTGGCCTGACGGGATAGGTCCGCGCCAATAAACTCGCTCAGCAACATGACTGCTTTGGGACTAATCTGCAAACCTTTCGATTTGACATAGCTGTTGATCCAGGCAGGCACCTGGTTCTCGTACAATTTTTTGGTCGTGAGTAAGACCGAATGCTTTTGAACTACCTTGCCCAGGGACTTGCGGCCATCGAGGGACTTGTGCTTGTGGCAGAAAACCAGGATCGTAGAGGGCAGCGGGTGCTGCAGGTAGGCCTCCAGTTGCTTCATCCCCTCCTCCTTCTCCAGGTCCAGAATACTCTGGGCTTCCTTTACGATGACCACCTGCCGCTCCGACATCATCGGAAAACGCTTGGCCTGCAGCAGTACGGTCGCCACATCCACATCCTTCCCATAGACCACCACCTGGTTAAAACCTTTCTCGTGCTCCTGCAGTGCATGGGCTTCAATGTAATCCGCAATCAGGTCAATGTAGTACGGCTCTTCGCCCTGCAGAAAGTAGACTGGCGCAAACTGCCGCTGCTTGAGCTGCTCTAAAATGCCTTCGGGGGTGTGCGACATGGTCGTGTTCTAGGTATAGCGGTAAGAGGAACGGGTAGAAAGTATAAGGTAAGCCTTTTTAGCTCCATTATCCTACAAATTTAAGGCATCGGTGGCAAAATGAAAGAAGAATTTCAATATTTGCCCCTCGACCTGCTTCAGGTATAGCTGGCGCCTTATTCGGGATGCTACATAATAATTTAACTCGCATTTGTTGATCAGGCCATATATGCTGACATTTAACGTGTGAAGGAATACCTGCTGTTTGTGGACACTGAAACGTCCGGTCTACCCAAAGACTGGAGCAAACCCTATTCGACCCCGGGTAGCTGGCCACACGTCGTGCAGGTGGCGTGGGTGCTGTACACCCGCGAAGGGGAAAAGCTCAAAGAAGAAAACTATTACATCCGGGCCTCAGACTACGAGGTAAGCCCGGCTTCACAGCACATCCACGGGCTGAGCGATGATTTCTTACGGGAAAACGGAGAAGACCGAAATGCAGTCATGCAGCTCCTCCATGCCGACCTGATCCGATACCAGCCCCTGGTGGTCGGACACTTTATGCAGCTCGACTACCACATGCTGGGGCTAAGCTTTTACAGGTCCGGACTCGACAATCCATTAACTAAGCTCCCTAATTTCTGCACCATGCGGGCTACGTCGCATTTTATCCGGGAGTCGCGCCACAGAAATCTGCGACTGGGCGAGCTATACCTGCGGCTTTTCCGGACACCCCTGCAGAATGAACACAATGCCCTCTCTGATGCAAGCGCTACCGCCTTATGCTTCTTCGAACTCTGGAGAAAAGGGGATATCGACGAGAAAACCGTCCGGCAGCTGCAAGTATCAGCCGGAGAGGCAGCAACTACAAAAGGGAACTGGAAAAGTAAAACAACCTACCTGCTGGGAACCTTACTCGCTTTTTTTCTCATCTTTTTACTAACATACTGGCTACATGCGTGATCAGTTGGAATTCCTTAAAACCGTAAAGCCCTTTGACTTACTTCCCGAGGAAGTGCTACAGGGAGTGGCAGAGCTGCTGCAGGAAGTCACTTATACCAAAGAGTCTATCCTATACCTGCAGGATGTCTCCAAGATGCGGGGCGTTGATATCATCGTGGAAGGTGAATACGAGGCTTTCTTCTATGACAGTGAACAGAACAAAAGGCTGATAGCGCATTACAACAGCGGGTATTGCTATGGAGGCTCCTCTATCCTGCTCAACCGGAAAAAATCGATCCGGACCGTAATTGCTAAAAAAGGGACGGTTGTCTATACCCTGCACCGGAAAGAGTTCATCGCGCTCTGCCAGGCCTACGAAGGCTTCTTCCATTACTTTACTGCTGATTATGGCAGAAAAATGCTGGACGAAGAGTATGCGCATTTCGTCAGGCCGACCAGTGCTGCTGCCGAGAACTACATTGCCGCAGACCAGCTCTACTCCCGCAGGATAGAGACTGTTGAACCGCGTGAGATTGTGGCCTGCAGCGTTGATACGCCCATACACGAGGCTGCCAAAATCATGGTATGGCATAAGATCAGCTGCCTTTTTGTGAAAAATGAGCAGGATACGATCATCGGGTATGTGACGGATCTCACGCTGCGCAACAATGTGGTGGCACAGCAGGTGGATGTGAACCGACCCGTACAGGAAGTGATGGACCAACCCATTATCTTCATCAACAACCAGGCGTACGTCTATGAAGCCATCCTGCTGATGTTCCAGACCCATGCCCGATATATCCTGATCGAAAAAAATGACGCTTATACCGGGTTCATCAGCCGGAACAAGTTGTTGGGTAGCCTGGCGCAGTCCCCTTTCATGTTTATCCAGTCCGTAAAGCTGTCGCGCTCGGTGCAGGAACTGCGGCAAAAATGGCAGAAAGTACCCAGTATAGTATACCAGCTGCTGAATCGGGGCGTCAAGTCTGAGATTGTCAACCAGGTCATTACCACCGTGTCAGATACCATCGCCGTCCGTGTGATCGAAGGCGTGATACAGGAAATGGGGCCTCCGCCTGCCAGATTTGTCTTCATGGTGCTGGGTAGTGAAGGCCGCCAGGAGCAAACGCTTAAAACAGACCAGGACAATGCCATCATTTATGAAGACAAAGCCAACGAACAACGCGAAATAGTCCGGGAGTATTTTCTCAATTTTGCCGCGCTCGTTTCCGAACGGCTTGATCATATTGGATTTAGCTTTTGTGAGGGGGGCTTTATGGCCAAAAATCCTAAATGGACCCACTCCCTCTCGCACTGGAAACGCAATTACCAGACCTGGCTCGAAGAGTCTGACCCGGAAGCTGTCCTGAAGGTGGCTACTTTCTTCGATTGCCGTTACCTGTATGGCGAAATGGCGATCATGGATGAACTCAAAGCATTCCTGCACGAGGAGCTGAAGACTCCGCATCACCGGTTTCTGCATCGCATGGCTGAAAATGCCCTGCAGTACGAACCCCCGCTTACTTTTTTTAACAACATCCGCACCTTCAGCAAAGGGTCGCAGCAGGTATTCAACCTGAAGAAAACCATGTCCCCGATTGTGGATCTGGTCCGTGCCTATGCTCTGAAGAACCGGATATTCAAGACCAACACCGGAGAGCGGCTGGAAGCCCTCACTGCACAGGGCGTATTTACCCAAAAGGAGCAGATGGAACTGCTGCAGGCGTATTATTACCTGATGGGCATGCGACTCAAAAAGCAGGCTTTCCAGATCATAGATGACAAGACAGAACCTGATAACTACATTGATCCGAAGTCGCTCACTAAAATAGAACAGGTAACACTGAAAGAAATCTTCAAAGTTATCAGTGACTTCCAGACCAAGATCAAAGTCGGCTTTATGAATTTGTTGTATTAACAGGAGCGCCGGACAAGTTCTTTCCTTAAGTACTTTATTTACTAAAAAATGGCCAGCGTTAGCGGACAGCTTGATTAGCTGCCTAAGGTACTGCCTGCACTTTATTCTAAATCTATACCTATGCCTACTTCTACCCGGAAAGGGATCCAGACTTTTTTATCGGCTGCTCTTTTGTCACTGGCTATACCTGCCTTCAGTCAAAGCCCAAAGGATGTGTATGTGGACAAGCAGGGCGTGCTGCGCTGGCAAAAAGGCAATGCCGAGGCCAGTTTCTTTGGCGTGAACTATACCGCCCCGTTTGCCTACGGTTACCGCTCCCACAAAGCCCTGGGTGCAGACCTGGAAAAAGCAATAGATCAGGATGTCTACCACATGGCCCGCCTTGGATTTGATGCCTTCCGGGTACACGTGTGGGATACCGAGAT
>NZ_JSYF01000126.1:0-25007 GCF_054824225.1 Pontibacter sp. HJ8 | reverse complement strand
TTACTTAATTGAAAAAGATAGCACGGAAGTCGGAAGAACAGGAGGGATAGAGGCGCCATACGGGGACAGGTATGGAAACCAAAATGTTGGCTTGGAATTGTATATTATGGATGCAATCCGGAAGCGGAGAAGTGACATCAGGCTTGAAAGAGCGGTACTAGAAAGGCTGCAAGGTTGCTTTCTGAGTCGCGGCCTGCGCCTGTGTGGGGCCTGTTTCAATGTGCTGCTGCTTTAGCTTTTCCTGCCACCGGATGTATTCTTTTTTCTCGTGTTCCCAGGTTATCTCTCCTTCCAGTATGCGATTGTCCCTGAGAGTAGCTGCCGCTTCCATACCTTCCATCACTTCGTTGCGCCAGGTACCGGTCTGGCCAACGACTCCCAGGGTATTGTTGTAGAAGCGGTTGTTAAAGGTAGACTGCATGTTATAAAAGTCTTTGGCCCAGATGCCGCTGGTCCAACATTGGAAACGTGTCTGTTCATCGATCATACCGGACACGATCGCTCTGTTGTTGTAAACCTCGATGTGGTTACCGCCGGCTATACCTATGCAGTAGTTGCCAAGCCCAACCAGCTGGTTGTCATAGATGCGGAGGTGGGCTGTAGCGGCAGAAGAGTCCGTTTCGGGTGAGTCGGTGATGATGCCGCCCCCGCTGTATTCGGCTTTTGTGACAGGGATTGGGTAGGCCCCTTGTATGTAATTGTTGTGGATCAGGATAGGAGAGGAAGGCGTACCGCGTGAATTGTAGATGTTGATGTTATCTTCTACGGCAGAATTACCCGGCTCATTGATTACCTCGTTCCAGGAGATTTCCGCATGGGCGATCGCATTCCGGAAGTTAAACTGCACGAATTGGGCGATGGCCTGTCCGTTGTATATCCTTCCGTCTATATTTTTTACTTTGTTGTAGCGGATCCGGATGGTTTGTTCCGGTGTATTATTTCCTTCGTAGCTTTTGCCCAGGTAGATACCGGCTGTACTTTCCATGTAGCAGTTCTCCACCACGATGTTCTGAAAGACATCGGCGGCTAAAAACCGGCGTGGTTTTTCATAATCCTGCCAGGGGGTGGGCGTAATGCCATAGCCACTGGTATGGCGCACGGTAATATCCGCTGCCTTGCTCAGACTTCGGATCAAAGGGCCGGCCCCGCGGATATTGGAGTGGACGATCACGACCGGCTCGCTCGTGCGCACTTCCACAGCCGGTACCTCCGAATTCCTGGATTCCCAGTTGCCGGTATAGGTGCCGCCTTTGGTAATGACGATGGGCCCCTCAAACCCCTGCGCCACCATACGGGGAGCAGTAGGCAAGATGTTGAGAAGCGAAACGACACTCAGAGCCAGCAGCGCCACCGCAAAAAACACAAGCCACCCACGGCTAAACCAGAGCACTGAGGCTGGGCTGAAACGTGGGTGGCAGGTATAGTAAGCGGTATAGGGCATTACTTCACGATATACCCCAGAATGCGGCGCGCGTAGCCGTTCACCAGGTAATACGGTACATAAGGGGGTGGGCAGTTTTTGAGCGTGAAGCGGGTAAAGTCGCGCAGGTTACCGCCGCCTTTGATGCTGAACAGGTGGTCGTAGAACTTCTTGAGGCTTTTGGCCTGGCGGTTCTGGCGCTCGCCGCTCTCCTCCGGGTAGGTATAGAGCTTTGCATCGTAGTTGCAATACAGCTCAAACCCGTTGCGGAGCGCGGTATGCGTAAAGTCGTAGTCAGCTACGTAGTGCGGGAACCTGTCCTGGTCAAAGAGGCCTATCTTTTCAAATACGGCCCTCGGGATAAGCAATCCACGGCCAGGCAACTGCGACACGGCGTGTAATCCGTGCTGCTGGTCTTTGGGTAATTCCTGCAGTACGTGGCGTACCTTGTTCAGCTTAAAGTCAATGATCTCACCGCCGTAAATAGGCTCACGGGTACCGGCGTCCATTTCCAGGGCACCGATCACCGCATTGGGTTTTTCCTTCGCCCAGCGATACGTCTGCTCGAGTAAGTCCGGGGCGGCTTCCACGTCGTTGTTGAGCGTCATCACATATTCAGCGCCCGATTGCAGGGCAAACCGGATACCCATGTTCACGCTGGCAGTCCAGAACAGGTTGCCATCGCCAAAGAGGATGTGCACTTCCGGAAATTCTTCGCGCAGCATGTCGGCGGTACCGTCCGTGGAGCCATCGTCCACCACGACTACTTTATACGCCTGGTTGGTTTGCTTTTTGAGCGAGAGCAGGCACTCTCTGGTAAAATGCTTGCGGTTGAAAACGGGGATAACTATATAAATCATACAGGGTCAAACTTAATGTTCTATCACTTCTTTTAAAGGCTGACTAAACTTACTGTAGAAGTCAGCGATATGTTTTGTTTTGAGTGGCCAGGTTTGGGTGCGGGCGAAGGTATAGCCGGCTCTTCCCATGGCTTCCCGCTTTTCAGGGTGCTCGTACAGGTCTTCTACGGCTGCCGCCAGGGCCTGCACCGTTTGTTCCGGTGTCGTGACCGGCACTTTTATACCTGCATTGTCCGGTACCAGGTTTTTGCCACCGTGCAGGTCTAGGGTCAGGACCGGCAGGCCATAGGCCATCGCTTCCAGGAACTGGGCCGCGGACGAGTCACGCAGGCTGCAGAACATGAACAGATCGCTGTGGGTATAGGCACGTTTCACTTCCTCCCACGGCACCTGGCCTTTCCAGTCTACCTTGCCCTGCAGGCCATATTGCGCAATGAGACCCGGTACCATGTCGTGCATGTGGCCATCGCCCAGTATCGTGAGCTTGAAAGGTACATCCGGCCTGACTTTGCTCAGCGCTTCCAGTACCAGGGGCAATCCTTTGCGGGCAAACAGCCGGCCCACCCATACGATCTGCAGTTCTCTGGCAGGTGTTCTTTCGGGGTATACCTCCGGGAAGAAACTTTCCGGCAAACTGGTATCCAGGAACATCTGCGCATTCAGGGCGCCGTTGTCACGGGCCATGGTATAGGTGTCTTCGTTGGTGGTGAGTACGAGCGAAGCGTGGCGCATGGTTTTCCTGACATCCGGGTTCACCTGCAGGAGAAGCTTGCTGATCCCGGCGCGTACGATTTCTGTTTTCCACCAGCCATAAAAATATTTTTTAAACGCCTTCGGAGCTTCCTGTCCGCCGCCGGCCGGCCCGAAAATAAGGGGCTTGTTGAGCCGCCACATCGCTGTGCCCAGCTGCAGGCTGCCGATGGTGACATGGTGCACCAGGTCGAAATTTATTTCCTTGTCGAGCTCCCTGGCTTTTTTGTACGCCTGCTGCTGCCAGTAAAGGTAGTGGGGGTAAAAGCCAATGTGGTATTCAAAGAGCTTGTCAATGTATTTGGGCATCTCCACAAACACGATGTGCAGATTCGGTAGGCTGAGCTTTTCCACTTCGGCCTCGATGTTGGCTCTGCCTTCTACTGTGGTCAGGCACCATACCTCATGACCCAGCCGGGCGGTGTTCAGCGCCCAGTTCCAGCCATTGCCCAGTTCGGTGCCGCGGTTTGGTTCACAGGCGTATGCTGATAAGAGTAGTTTCATGGCAGGGTATTACAGGCTGAAGCTAAAAATGCTCTTTAGCTTGGCGCTCACCTTGTTTTTCATCAGGTAATTAAAGTTTTTCCGGTCGGATTCGATATCGCGGAGCACAAAACGCGGATGGCGCAGCGGGAAAGCGATCTCCTGCTCCTTTACAAACGCGTTCTTGTCGTGCAGGTTGAAGGTATGGGTGGCATCCTCCCCGAATCCTATGTTACGGACCAGGTTCACTTCCGGTATGATGCACAAGCCGGAGTTGCTGTATACGGTAAATTCCCACTGGTAATCCCAAACGTCGCCTTTCTCGATGTTGGTGAACGTCTTCTCCAACTGGCCCAAGCGGTAGGTTTCTTCAAACTTGTTCAGGAACAGGCCGCTCAGATAGCCTTTCTGCTTGAGCTCCTTGTAAGTGGGGATGTTGTAGTCAAACAGCTGCCAGGCGCGGCGCCAAGTGGCCCAGCCCCAGGCATTCACCTTATCAGAGAAGTAGTAGGAGTAGTCGCTGTCGCGCTTCCAGCCGTTGAGGTAATTGTTGCCGCTCACGTGCATCACGCGCGTATCGTGCTTATACCGTTCCAGCACTTCCTGGCAGAACCAGAAAAAGCTTTTGGAGGGTACACAGTCGTCTTCGAGTATGATGCCGGTCTCTTCGTTTTCAAACAGCCAGGTAATGGCAGTAGCAGGAGCCACCCCGCAACGTAGGTTCTGCTCCTGGAACAGGGTTTTTACTTCGCACTCCCAGTCCACCTGCTCTATGATCCGGCGGGTTTCAGCGCAGCGTTCGGCATCGGTGGGCACGTGGGGTCGCGGTCCGTCGGCAGCCACATACAAACGTTTTGGCTTTACTTCCCTTATTCTGTCAAATACTTGTTGTGTGGTGTTGGGCCTGTTGAATATGATAAGCAACACAGGGGTGTGCAGCGAGTCAGTTGTCGAAGGATGCATATAGGTAATCAGAAATATCTCAATATGGTTGTACTGCTATTTTTAAAAGAAGTTGCTTTATTTAGTGAGCAAGCAGCCTGCCCCGCATTGCCAGCAGTTTCTCTCTGCGGCGCCGGGTAAACTCCGGCAGATAACTTTTACTCTCCTGGGTTTTGTTTTCCATGTAAGCGATGCCTACACCCAGTATGGCATAGAAGAAATAAGGCAGCACATAGGAGAAGCCATATACGATGCCACTGCTGATAAAGGCAAGCAGCAGGATTTGATTTTCATCCAGGCTCTTGCTTGTAAAGCCTTTCTTCATCATGTAGAAGTGCATCATCAGGTATAGCGTCATGCCCACGGCACCCAGGTAAAACAGCACTTCGACATAAAAGCTGTGAAAGAAGTGTCCCATGCCATCTTCAAATACCGGGGCGTTGAGGTCATCGCGGTAAAACTGAATCGGCAGTTCAAACCCGTCAAAGCGCATTCCGAACACAAAGTTTTCCTGTATGAACGGGACATAGGACATGATCTGCTGGTAGCGCCAGCCGCCCGTGCCCTGCTTGTCATAGTTTTCGATGTCGGAGAAGTTTTCCGTGAATTTGTCAATAATCTCGGGGTACATGGTGAAGAGGAAGGCACTGGCCATGATACCTACAATCGTGAGGACTACTGCCACGGGTATGAGCTTGCCAAAATTGACGGGTGTGTTGCCCTTAAACTTCACCAGGAAGGTATAGATGGCCAGAATAACGATCGTGCATATCCAAACCGTGCGGTGCTGGAAGAAAATGATGGCAAAGAGCACAAAGAAGGTCATGGCCAGGTAAAACAAACCTCCTTTGAAGAGGTAGCGTCCCGTGAAGTACAGAAACGGGATCACCAACAGGTACATCGTAGAAGCATTCACCCCGCGCTCGTGGTTGGTGAAAGAGGAGATGCTCAGGGCGTGCGAGTTGATCAGGACCAGGTTGAGCACAAACACAACCACGACCAGGTATACCACATGTTTTAGCTGGAAGTAGTCGTGCTTCTTGTAGAAGGTATACATGAAAAATGTATAGTAGAAGATCAACAGTTTCTGGAACACGTGCGGATACACCATGGGGGTGCCATACCTGTAGTAGGACTCAAAAACCAATGCGAACAGGTAGAGGGTGACCAGCACGAACACCACCCGCATAAAGGGCTTCATGCGCTGAATGCGCAATGCACTGTACAGAAAAGCCAGCGCAGTAGTCGCCTTTACCAGTGTGTTCTGTATGGTGCCCTGCAATTCCTCACGCCAGGGAGCTATCAACTCAATGAAGATAGGGTCCATCAGGAGGATGAGGATCAGCGGAAAAGCAAATATGAAGGTATAGTTTAATTTCATGTCAATGTACTGAAAACCAATGCACAGGCGGCTTCTACGTTTACTGAACCTCGAGCCCCCTGTGATTTTTTCTGCTGGGTATGCACTGCTGTCAAATACTCCAGATGCTGTTGCACGACTACCTCCTCTGAGAAGTTGTTGTAAACAAACTCCTGCGCATACCGGGCCATGTCTTGCGCCAGCGTAGTATCTGACAGAAACCTGCCCGCTGTGGCGGCCATGGCCTCTGCCGAATAAATGTCGCAGAGCAGCCCGGATCTGCCGTGGTCCAGCAAATAAGGGATAAACCCGCTCTTTTCGCCGCCTACGACCGGTGTGCCGATCACCATCGATTCCAGGGGCGCCATGCCAAAGGATTCCTCTACCGAAGGATGCAGCAGTACCCGGGCTTCCGCCACGTGCTGCAGGAGTTGCTTGTGCGGCAACGGTCCTAGGTAAGTTATACTTTCGTCTATGCCGTGTTTGCGGGCATATTGCTGCGCAGGCCCTCCAGGCTCCATATCGACTCCGATCAGGTGGTACTCCAGGTCAGGAAACTGTTTGCGGAGGAGGGCGAAGGCATGCAGCGCCCGCGGTATGCCTTTACGTTTGGTAAAGCCCATCGTTACAGAAACAATATAATTCTGCTTCGCTACCGGTAAGGTAACCGCCTGCTCCAACTCGGGCGAATAAAAGTTGTTGATGACTTTCGTCTTGGCCTGTGTTCCCTTCGAGAGTTGGTGGTAGGTATAGTGGGAATTGGCTGCCAGGTGCTGCGCCTCCTGGAGCGTTTTGAAATTCATAAACCAGCGCACCAGCCTGAACACGTCAGGTTGAGTGACCAGGATGCGGCCCGCTACATCATGAATGCCAACAATGGTCGGTATGCCGCTTTTAAGGGCAGCCAGGGCGTATTCATAGGTCCAGAAGGCATGGATCACATCAGCCGGGCGCTGTTGCATGAGCTTATTCAGCTCTTCAATCTCGAATTTGAAAAAGCGCCTGCCGGGTTTGAGCCGGGTAGGAGCCACACAAACCGTGAGCTGGCCATGTTCCAGTATAACCGGCGCGTCTATGGTGCCGGAGTTGGTATAAACGATCACCTCGTGTCCCCGGCGAAGGAAGGCATTCGCAAGGTGAGCCGTAAGCGGAAAAGCATTTGTCTCCGGGAGCGTCACATCCCCGAAATCATACGCTAACATTTTCAGGTCAACAGGACCAGCTATACCTATAATCATTTTGTCAGATTCTTTGTAGTACTATGCGCTCTCGGTTTCCTTTACCAGTGTTTTCCTATACCTGGACACCATTCTGCCTATGTAGGAAGTAGGATTGTCCTGCAGGCCCACCTTGGATAATATAATATGTAGCTGTTCTTTCAGGGCACTGTGTGGAAACACCAGCACCATGATTAGGAACACAACGGCTCCGGTTAGCATTTGCGACACCAGAACAGCGATGTGCGGCAACTCCATGCTCCTCAGCAAGGTGCTCACCAGATGGAGTACGACAGCAACTGCAGCTCCGTTCAGAATGCCTGGCAGGTAAATGCGCAGTTGTGCCCAATAGGAGAGGTGCAGGATCTTCTTCATCAGCATCTGGTACATGCCAATCCGGAACAGCTCACTGACCAGCAGGGCAAAACCGAAGCCCACCAGCCCGAAATTCCGGAAAAGCAGGAACATAATGCTGATCACCACGATCAGGGTAATGGTAATGACGATCTTCCAGTTGAGGACCGCTTTTGCATCGCACACGATGCCCGCGAACATGGTGATGAAGCTGAGCGGAATGGCCAGGCTCAGCACCTGCAGTACCGGGATCGACTCGAGCCACTTGCTGCCCAGCACGACATACACGATCTCAGGAGCAGCCACCATGATGCCCAGGCAGACGGGTATGATGAGAGCCGCCAGCAGCGTTGTGCTCGACAGGTATACCTTCGCCAGTCTTTCGGTGTCGGACTGCATCTGGCTGAAGGAGGGGAATACCACACGCGATACGGTGCGGGTGAGGTTATACATGGGTAGGTTCACGAGCATGAACGCCCGGTTGTAGATACCCAGCCGGTACGCTCCCAATATTCTGCCGATCAGCAGGGTAGCCAGGTCATTGTAGATAAACTCCAGGAAACTGATCATCGACATTTTGCTCCCGTAGGCAAACAACGGCTTATACGATTGCCAGTTGAACAGCGGCAGGACATTGTGGCGTACCATGGCGTAAGCTCCCATCGCGACAAGGGCAGCCTGCGCGAGCGAGGCATACACCAGACTCCAAACCCCAAAATCAAGATAGGCCAGCAGGATACCAACTCCCAGGTAAGCAACCACATAAGAGAGGGTCTCCACGATGCTCAGCTCCTTGAAGCGCATGTTACGCTGCAGCAGGCTGGTCGCCGTAGCGGACACGCCCCCTATCACAAAAGCCAGTCCCATAACCCGTACAATCGGCACTACATCGGGCATGTCGAAAATCAGGACGGCGAAGGGCGCCACAAACCAGGTCAGGATCGTGAACGTGAGCCCCAGCAGGGCAGAGGAAGTAAAAGCCGCCCGGATGTTTTCCGGGGTGAGTTCCTCTTTCTGAATAATAGCCTGGTTAAGGCCCAGGTTAGCGAAGTAGTAGCCGAAACGGAGCAGAACACCGGCCAGCGCCACCAAACCAAAAGCTTCCGGAGCCAGCAACCGGGCCATGGCCGAGGTATAGCCGATCTGCATGACGGCATTGGCTATGGTGCCGGCAGAACTCCACTTCAATCCACTGACAGCTTTTGAAGCTAAATTTTTACTCATCGCCTAAGCTCAGGTATGGGTGTTAAAAAGGTGCTGTGGAACAGCATGCAGCCCACAGCACCTCTCTTATTAATTGAAGAAATAACAGGTACTTGCGCAGCAGCCCTACACGTAGTAGTAGCTGGCGTCTTTCTTATAGCCGTATTCGTATGTGTTGCTGTAGTTCAGGTCGTTGATCACCATATAGATGTTCTTCAGCTTCTTGGCCGCATACAGCTCGTTGACCTGCGTCAGCATTTCTTTGCTGGTATACTTGTGCTTCACGACATACAGGTTGGTATCCATGTGCTTCTTCAGGACAAAGAATTCGGCTACAAAACCAATCGGAGGCGTATCGATCACCACATAATCATACTGCTCTTTCAGGGTAGCGATGAGATCCCCCATCTTCTTCTGCTCCAGCAACTTGATCGCGTTTTCAGGTATCGGACCGCAGGAAATCACATCCAGGTTCTCGATGTCTGTTTTCTGGATCACCTCGTCCAAGGGAAGTCCCTGCCCCAGGTAGGAAGAGAGACCGGCTGCATTGTGCACGTTGAAGTACTTGCCAAAGGTAGGCTTGCGCATATCCGACTCGATGAGGATGGTGCGCTTACCCGACATCGCCAGTTCGCTGCTCAGGTTAACCGACGTAAAGGTTTTGCCCTCGCCCGATACGGAAGACGTTACGCCGATTACCTGAAAGCTGGTTTCCGACATCAGGTACTGCAGGTTGATACGGATAGAGCGGAACGACTCTGCAATGGCCGACCGCGGGCTGTTCTTCACCGCCAGTTTATCCGCCTTGGTACCATGGGCGATCACACCCAGGAAAGGGATGTTGGTCACGTTGTTGAGGTCGTTTTTGCCTTGTATGGTATTGTCCACGTTATCGATCACGACAATCAGCGCAGCCGGAATGATCAGGCCGATGATGAAGGCCAGCATAAAGATCATATTCGGCTTTACGTTCACTGGGCCGGAGCCCCAGGGAGCTGCTCTGTCCACTACCTTCTTGTCTGTAGTGTTGGTAGCCAGCGAGATAGCTGCCTCGGCACGCTTCTCCATCAGGAAGTCATACTTCTTGTTGATGAATTCGGCCTGCCCCTGCAGGTCCATCATGCGGCGCTCGTTCTCAGGTACTTTGGCTATACCTGCTTCCAGTTGATCTATTCTCTTGCCTACATTGGCAATCGAGATATCGGTCGAACGCACCAGGTTTTTGATGTTGGCGATGATGGCGTTGCGGGTACTTTTGATCTCGCTGTCGATGACCTGTATTCTCGGGTTATCTTTGGTAGCGCTTACACTGTAAGAAGCTTTTTGCTGGTTCAGGCGCGAGAGTTCTGTAAAGAGGTTGGCCAGGTTCGGATTCTGCACCCCGGCTACAGCCGGCGATACAGCCTGCGTGAAGTTTTCGTCATCCTCGATCTGGTTCAGCACCGTCACATAATACTGCTTTTCTGTTGTCAGCTTGGACTTCTCCATTTCCAGCTGCGATAATTTCTCATAGCTGATGTTGGACTGCACATCCAGGTTCGCGATTCGGTTGGAAGAGCGGAAAGAAGACAGCGCCTGCTTGCTCTGGCGAAGCGAATCGCTCAGGTGGGCAATCTGGTTATCAATGAATTCCAGCGTTTTCTGTCCGTTCTGGTTCTTTTCTTCCAGGTCGCGGGAGACGTAGGTTTCCATCAAGGTATTCAGAAATAAAATTTCTTTTTCCGGTATAGCACCTTTTGTGCTGAGCTCCAGCACACGCGATTCCCGCTCGATCGGCCGGATTGAGAGGCTTCCCAGGTGTTGTCCTACCTGGCTGTCCATGCTGTTGAGCACAAAGTAGTGCTTACGGGCCTCGATCTTGTCTTCCGGGTTGATGCGGTTAACGGTCAGGTTGATGTACTTGTCTTTGTAGGGTTTGCCGAACTCCAGTACCTTGGTGAAATTCACATCTGTGACATACTCCTTGGTCGAATGGGTATGGAAGTCATAGAGTACCCCGTTCTCCGTCTTGACACGCAGTTCGTATTGTTTGTCGTTGAGTACGTTTACTTCCAAAGGTACATCCACCAGTTGCAAAGAAGACGTATCCAGCTTCACTTCAAAGGGAGCATTGTCATACTGTTCTTCTACGATCATGTCTGAGATCTTATTGAGCCAGTGATCGGGCACTTTGTAATAAGAAACAGAAAAATCGAGGCGCTTCAGCGTATTGCGCACCATGTCGGCAGAGGTCAGTATACCTATTTCGTCTTCTACCTTGATGCCTTTGTTCTGCACATCCAGTAGGTTGAGCAGTTCCTGGGCCTTTTTGGAGCCGGTCTGCTGGTCCCCTAACAGGAGCGTGGATTTGAACGCATATACCTTGGTGGAGCTCTTTACATACACATAGGCTGCTGCTAAAGAAATGAGGGTAAACGCCAGGAACAAATACCACCTGGACCTGAACTTGAATAGCCAGCTTCGAAGGTCTATCTCATGTTCTTTATTTTGTTTCTTCATTGTTCTTACTTAAAATAATTCAGGAGTAATACAGCAGTAGAGATCACTGACAACGCTACTGTTGCTACGTTCAGCGAGATCAGGTTGTCCCGTTTTACCAGCTCATTTGTCGGCTCCACATACAGCACATCATTGGGCATTACAAAATAGTATTTTGACTGTACGAGATTCGGGTCCTTGAGGTCGATCAAAACCACTTCGGAGCCGGTAGGCGTCTGGCGGATAAGCTTGACATTCTCACGGCTGGCGCCCCGGGTCAGGTCTCCGGCCATACCCAATGCTTCCAGCAGGGTGGAGCGCTCGTTGTAGATGAAATACTGGCCCGGTCGCTGCACTTCGCCCAGCACACTTACTTTAAAGCTGATCAGTTTCACCACCACGGTGGCATTGTTGATGAAGCGGTCGATGTTGCGCTGGATCAGCTCCTGGGATTGCGTGACGGTCAGGCCGGCTATTTTGACCTTGCCCACGTTCGGCAGATTGACATTGCCTTCGTCGTCGACGGTATAGCCACTCAGGAACATGGTGCCCGGGTCAGCAAAACCAAAGGCGCTGGAAGGAGGAATGATGTTATAAATGTTAGAGATTTCAGGCTCAAGGCTTTGTACTTTAATGGAAAGCACATCGTTCGGCTGCAACTGGTAAGCCTTGTAGGTATTCGGTATAGCAGTCGGGGCTGTCTCTTTTAAGTTCTTATTCTGCATGTATACCAGCTCTTTTTTACTCAAGCAGGAAGTAGTACTCACGATCAGGAGCAAGAGGTAGACTAATCTTCTCATTTTTCTTTGTTAAGGGTGGTGTTTTGTCGAGTGGACTGATTGTTAGGAATGTAGCGCATCGGATGACTTGTTACTCATTTGCGGTAAGCTATGTCATGTTGTAATTACCCAAAAAATTGTACCAGCCATATATACTATAGGGGCGTAAAAAAGATTCTGATTTACTTAAATATTATGTGAATAAAATATTGAAGTTTGGTATTTTAATGTATAAAAACTTGAAGTTCAGGTTGTTGCAAGCGTATCAAAGAATGCTTTTTCTTTCGTGCAAATTTCAGGAGGGAGATAGCAGGAAGTTCGGGGTTTAGTTTTGTATATGAATAATACAAATTAAAGCGACGGTAGTGCTGGTTACCGGTACAGAATACGTGCTGCCACCTGGCAGGCTGGCCTGGAAAGAGCGGGGGAGGAAGGTGCCGGGCTTTTAAATAACAAAGCCACCTCCCCGGTATGCGAAGCATAGAAGAGAGGTGGCTTGCTCTTGGCTAAAATTCTTACGGTATAGCTATTCAATCCATTTGGTCCTGCGGTGTCTGGTCACAGGAGCTTGTTTCAGTTTCTTCAGTCGGTCCGATGGTTTACGCACCAATTGCTGCGAAAAACCATTGTTGTGTTCAATAATTCCGCCCTTCAGCTTCCAGCCTTGCGGGAATAATACGGCAACTTCGGTTGCCAGTGTCTCGAGGTTTGGTGCTACTATTATGTTGTATTCCATCGTAAATAAACTAACTATAGAACCAAGATCGGGAATAATAACATAGGTTGTATCGGGTGGCTACGAAAAAATCGACTGGAAGGTTATTTTCAATTAAAAATTTAGGTTTATATGCTTTTTGTGCAACGATTGGTGCCTTTTCGGGTCATTAATATAGTTTAAGTTCTATTTAAAAGCCGGGAAATGATCACGGAAAATAATAAGTAACTCGCAATCAGGAACGTAGCAGCTACTGCGCACCGCTCTTAGGAAGGTATAGCTCTGGAGAGGGAAATGTGTAAGCGGCTCTACCTGAGTAGGATAGAAAAAGAGGTATGGCCCTGTGGATCCGTATCCAGTGAAAAAGTAAAGCCATGACTAAATAAAATCTCCCGAATAACCGTTAATCCTATACCCTGGCCGCTCTCCTTGGTGCTGAAAAAGGGGGTGAAAAGTTGCGGCCGTACATGCTCGGGTATACCCTCTCCATCATCTGTTATAGTCAGGCGCAGCGGCTGTTGCTCGAGCTCCACCCAGATGTGACCCTCCTGTTTGACAGCCTCCATCGCATTCTTCAGAATGTTGAGCAGAACCTGTTCCATCTGCTGCTCATCCATAGGGATAACCAGTGGTTCAGCTGGCGCCTGCAGGCAGAGTTGGATCCGGCGCTTTTCGAGCTGGGGCTGCAACAGGCGTTCCAACCGTTGCAGCAGTGCCTGCACCTGCACCGGCTTTTTGACAGGAGCCGGCAGGCGCACCACATCGGCAAAGTTTGCCATGAATTTACTCAGGTTGGCGTTGCGATCGATGGCGACCTGCAGCGCATAGGTAAAGTCCTCCCGGTGCGCTTCGTCGATCTGAGGCGTATAAAACTGTACCGAGTCCAGGATGGAGTTGATAGCCCCGGTCGAGTTGTTCACTTCATGCGACATCATCCGGATCACTTTCTCGTAGGCCTGCCGCTCGTTTTTAATGATGGCCTCGGTAAGTTCTTCTATCAATATAAAGGAGCGCTGAAAGCCACGGTCTATGAAATGAGCCCGGTGGGCGCGGTAGGTGCGTATGCCGTTCATCCGGAAGGTATGCGGCTGCCCGGGCTGCACCTGGGCCAGTTCCCGGGCCCAGGCTTCGGGTAGCCGCGCCAGGGGTTTACCGGTCAGTTCCTGCGCCGGCAGATTGAGGTAGCGCTCGGCAGCAGGATTGATGTTTTCAATAGAATTGTCGAAGTCAAGCAAAATGATGCCGGCAGGGGAGGCCAGGATAATTTTTTCGAGCAGGTAATGCTTTTCAGCCTGTGCTATCCGCTCCCTCCGCAGCTGGTCGATCATGCGGTTGTATACATCCACCAATTCATCCAACTCCGGCTGCCCCACACGCACGAACTTGGTTGAAAAATCCTTGTCGCGGATTGTCTCTATACCTGCCCGGATGAGGTTGAGCGGCTTAAAAAAAGCATTGTACAACTGCACCGTGATCACGACAGAGGCCAGCACCAGCAGTTCCATACCCAGGAAAAGCAACTTGTTTTCTTTCAACAGAAAATAAGCCATGGCGGCCAGCAGTCCGTGCACGACCACGGCAAAGAGAATGAACTTAGTCCTGAGACTCATACGGAATGCCAAATTTATCAAGGCGACGGTATAGGGCGGCCCGGCTTACGCCCAGTGCCCGGGCTACTTTGCTGATGTTGTTATGGTAATAAGCCATCGACTTGCGGATCATGGAAGCTTCCAGCTCGTCCAGTGTCATGGTACCTACGGCTGGCAACGTTTTGTCGCCCGGCTTGGCCGGCCCTTGCTGCGCCTGCGCCTGGAAGTCCTCTGCCTTTAACACTTCGTTTTCTGCCACCAGCACGGTGCGCTCCACCAGGTTCTTCAGCTCCCGGATGTTGCCTGCAAAAGGCAGCTCTTTCAGCCATTGCAGCGCTTTCGGGCTCACTTCCAGCTCCGGACGGTGGTAGGTTTGCTTCAGATTCCCGACAAAGAACTGCACCAGCAAAGGTATGTCATCCGGCCGCTCCCGCAAAGCAGGCAGACGTACCTTGATGAGGTTGATGCGGTAAAACAGGTCCTCGCGGAACTTGCCCTCCTCCACCAGCTGCTCCAGGTTGCGGTTGGTAGCACAAACCACCCGGATGTCGAGCTTGCGGGAGCGGCTGTCGCCGAGCACCTCATACGTACGGTCCTGGAGCACGCGCAGCAGTTTTACCTGGCTGTTTATATCCAGCTCTCCGATCTCATCCAGGAAGATAGTGCCCTTGTTGGCTAGCTCGAAGCGCCCCACCCGGTCGGCTTTGGCATCGGTAAAGGCGCCCCGCTTGTGGCCGAACATTTCGCTTTCGAACAAACTGGCCGAGATACCGCCCAGGTTTACTTTCACAAAAGGCTGGGATTTGCGGAGGCTGTTGCGGTGAACGGCCTCCGCGATTAGTTCCTTGCCTGTGCCGCTTTCACCCTCGATCAGTACCGAAGCGTCGGTAGGAGCAATTTGCCCGATCCGCTTGAGGATCTGCAGCAGCTGCGGGTCCTGGCCTACGATGTTGCGGAAGTCGTACTGCAGGTCGAGTTTTTTGCGGGTCAGGGTCTCTGCTTTTTCAGTGCTTTGCTGCGACAGGCTCAGGGCCGTGCGCACCGACTGCAGCAGGTAATCGTTGCTCCAGGGTTTGGTGATGAAGTCAGCAGCTCCCAGCCGCATCCCTTCCACAGCCAGGGCGATGGAGCCCCAGCCGGTGATGAGGATGACCGGCACCTGGGGCATACGCTTTTTAAAAGCTTCCAACAGCTGCAGTCCGTCGTGGCCGGAAGTTTCAATGGAAAAGTTCATGTCCATGATCACCAGCTGCAACGCGTGCTGCTGCGCCCGCTCAAGCGCCTCCTTAGGCGAGGCGGCCTCTTTTGTCTGAAAGCCATGCTGCTTCAGCAAAATGCTGAGCGAGGCACGAACGGCAATGTCATCGTCGATTATGAGAATCATGGGGAAAGCGGAACTGCTAAATCAGGTATAAAGATAATTTTTTTAAGTATACCTTGCTATTATTCCTCGTGCAGGGCCAGGGCCGGATGGATGGCCGCTGCCTGCTGGCTTGGGTAGAAAGCACAAACAATCGTGAGCAGGTAAATAATAGCGACGGCACCCACTATCGCGGTCGTGTACACGACCGATTCTACCTCAAACACCTGTAACAAGGGCAGTTGCACGGCAAATAATACCCCCAGCAGCAGGCCCAACGTAGCCAGCACCAGTACTTCGCCTATAAACTGGCGGTAGATCTGACCGGAGGCTGCACCCAGGGCGCGGCGCAGGCCTATCTCGCCGTGGCGGCTGTTGATGTTATACCACAAGACTCCGAACAGACCCAAGGCCACATTCAGGATCAGGAAGCCGCAAACCAGGCCCAACGCGATCATGGGCACCAGGGTTAGCTTGGCTTTGTTTTGGCGCATTTTCTCGAGCGAGGCCACTTCCATGGTCCAGTCTTTGCCGATTCCTGAAACCTGCTTCACCATTTTCTCTTCAAAGTCTATACCTGTGCCTGGTTTTACCCGGATCAGAACTTCATTCCAGAAAGAATTTGGATCCTTCTGCATGTAAATGCGGGTAAAGAAAGCCGGGCCTTCCGCTGCGAACTCGCTGCCTGCCCGGAAGTAGTCTGTTACGCCTACCACCTGGTAATTTGTAGAATCATTCACCGGGATCAGCTTACCCAGTGGGTCCTCTTCTCCAAACAGTTGCTGCCGGAGCGCCTTGTTGATCACGATGGGGGCATGATGGCTGGCATTGTCCTGCGGCGCAAACCAACGGCCCTCACGCACCTGCAGCTGCATCACTTCATCAAAATCATCCTCTACCTCATAAAAATCGGCCATAAGATCTTTCACCTTGCCATACGACAGGGTATTGTTCATTTGGCTGAAGGAAAAAGGGGCATTGCTGCTGGAGAGAGAGGCGTGCTCTACTTCCGGGAAAGAACGCACCCGCTGCAACACCTGCTCCAGGTTCTGGTGGTTGAGCGCGGCAGAGTCCGTAGAGGGCCGCATCGTGAGCAGCCATACGTTTTCATATTCAAAACCAAGCGGTTTGTTATAGTTGCGCACATTGTACACCACCAGGCTGAGCACTCCGAACAGCACCAGGAAGCAAATGAAAATTTCAGTGATCAGCAGGAAGTTGCTCTTCTTCCGGTTCCAGATCAGTTTAAACAGATGGCGTATCATTTCGAACCTCCTTTCAACGCCTCAACGGCATGTAAGCGTGACATTTTATAGGCCGGGAATACCCCGGAAATCAAACCAAATACAAGGCACAGCAGCAGGCCGATCGCGAACACGCGCAGGTTCAGCCCCAGGTCTGCATATACAATAATGCCGCTGTCGTTGATGAACCACAGCACTACGGCCGACAGCAGGAAGCCCAGCAAACCACCCAGCAGCGTCAGGAAAATATTCTCGATGATAAACTGCCCGATGATGGTGGAAGAAGTTGCGCCAAAGGCTTTGCGTACTCCGATCTCAGAAGACCGCTCCAGGATGCGGCTGATGTTGATGTTGACCAGGTTGATGGTAGGCAGCAGCATGAAGAGAAACGCCAGGCCGGCCAGTATGGCGTAGAGCATGCCAAGGCCGGGTTCCTGGCCACGGCCTAAAAAGGTGCGGGCAAAGCTCTCCAGGAAGGTATCGGGGAAGGAGAAGAGTTTGGTGCCTTTTTGTGGCTGCTCGCTCTCTACCTTCTTCATCATGGCGGCATACTCAGCTTTTATTTTAGGTATATCCGCAGCCTGCCGTGCCTTGATGGTGGCAATGTAAGTGCCCCGCAGTCCGGGTTTACTGAACTCCTGGCTTTTGAGCGTAATGGGTACCCACACATCGGCATAGGATTGCACGCGCAGGACCGGCACATTTTCGACTACGCCGACCACTTTATACTTCACCTGGTCTACGACGATGTATTGTCCGACGGCTTGCGCCTTTCCAAAGTACTGCTCGCGGGTATTCTCATTGATAACCGCCACACGATTGGCTCCCTTCACATCCTGTTGGGTAAAGGCGCTGCCTTCCAGAAAATTAAAGTCTAATATTTCCCAGAACTCCCGGTCGGTATACTTAATATCAAGTGCCAGCTTGCGGTTGTTGATGTAGCTGTTCACCTGAAAAAACATCGAGTTGACCGATATCATTTCCGGTGTCTTCAGGGGACGTATGTTGCGGTCAAAGAAATGGTAACTGATGGGTCCGCTGCTGTTATAACCCTCCTTTACCTGCTCCCGAATCATGTTTACAAATAGCAGCTTATCTGTTTCACGCTCCGGCATCTGCGGTCCGAAGGCATGGTCGAAAAGGGAAGTGGCCACCGTGAGCACCATTAAGGTAAAGCTGATGCCGAAGAGGCTGATGAAGGTAAAGAACTTGCGCCGCAAGAGCACCTTCCAGGCTATTTTAAGATAATTCTTCAGCATGGCTATACCTTATGGAAGTCGTAAGTTGCAGTTTTGGCATCGGATACCTGTTGGCCGTCAAAGAAGCGAACCAGGCGCTCGGTTTTGTGTGCCATGTTCTCGTCGTGCGTCACCATCACAATAGTGGTGCCGTCTGCGCGGTTCAGTTGCAGCAGGATGTTCATGATCTCTTCGCCCATCACCGAGTCGAGGTTACCGGTCGGTTCGTCGGCCAGTATGATCTCGGGCTGGCCGATCAGCGCGCGCGCAATGGCTACCCGCTGGCGCTGCCCGCCGGAAAGCTGGCTGGGGAAGTGCTTGGTACGGGCGCTGAGGCCTACTTTCTCCAGTGCGGTCAGGGCAAGTTTCCTTGTCTCGGACGCCGAGGTACCGCTGCGGTAGAGGAGGGGAAGCTCCACGTTGTCGAGTACGCTCAGGTCGTTGATGAGGTGGTAGCTCTGGAACACAAACCCCAGTTTCTGGTTGCGCAGGCGTGCCAGCTCTTTGTCTTTGTAGTTGCTGATGGGCGTACCGTCGATCTCGACCAGGCCGTTGGTTGGCTCATCGAGCAGCCCCATGATGTTAAGCAGCGTACTTTTACCGCAGCCCGATGGTCCCATAATAGACACGAACTCCCCCTTAGGTATACTCAGGTTGACGTTGTGCAGCGCTACCGTCTCAATGGTCTTGGTCTGGTAGACTTTTTCGATGTTCTTTAACGTGATCATAGTCTTCTCTTTTTTCTGATATCGTTTGAATTGTTGATTGTTAATTGTTGAATTGCTGCCTTGTTACATTGTTAATTCACTCATTCAAAATTTGCCCTTAACGCTTGCTGCTGCTCAAAATCGTACAGCGTGAGCTGGCGCAGGGTATAGTGGGCGGTCCAGAAGGCGCTGAGGGAGGCAATGTGGGCGCGACGGGCCTGGTCTTTTTCAGCCAGGGCAATGTTTAGGTCCGTGATGCTGATGCGGCCCACAACAAACGTATTTTTCGTGATCTCATACCGTTCCTGCGCGATGGCATCTGCTTCGGCAGTCGTGGTGAGACGGGCTTTGAGCGTATTGTACTGGTTCACCTGCGTGAGCACGGCCTGCTCAAAGTTGGCCTCTTCCTGGTCCACGGTATACTGTACCAGCTGCCGGTTCAGCTCGGCCACTTTGTGGATCGAGCGCTGGCGGCCCCAGTCCATGATGGGCATGTTGAAGCCGATGCGGGCCCGCTGCTGGTTTTCAGGCCGGTCATAGATGTCGGTGAGGGCAGTACCCTGGTTGGTGAGGCCGAAGGTGGCAAAGAGGCTGGCATTTAAGCCATTGTCTCCTTTTGCCTTGGCGACCAGGCCCTCCGCTTCCAGGAGCCTTCTGCTAAAGTTGATGCTCTCTTTGCGGTTCTTCTTCGCCTCGGCCAGCGCCAGTTCAGCTTCCACGGTGGCAGCCGGTATACCTTCGGGCGTCAGCAGTTGCAGCTGGTCGTTGTCTTTTATGCCGATGTAGGTTTTCAGGGCCAGGGCCGCTGTTTGCTGGTCGAGCACAGCCTGTGCCATGGCCAGTTCGGCATTCAGCACAGCCAGACGCAACTGCAGCAGGTCGTTTTTGGAAAGCCGGCCTAGCTTGTATTTTTCATTGGCGATCTGGTAGAGCGTGTCGTTGTTTGACTGGTTCTTACTGGCGATGCTGTGGTTGGTCTGCGCCAGCAGCAGGTCAAAGTAAAGTTTGGTAGCCGTAACAGCAACCTGCTCGCGCTCCTCCAGGTACCTGCGCTGCGACTCCTGGTAACGGAGCGGCTCGATCTTCTTGTTCCAGGCCAGCTTGTTGTAGGCGAACAGCGGCTGCTCTATACCTATAATGGCCGGGTTGCCGTTGTAGCGGGTCTGGTCCCGGTCAAAGTCGTCGAAGCGTTGCATGAGGGACGTCACGAATACCCGGCCGCCCGTCGGGCCTACTACCTGGCTCAGGCTCAGGCCCAGATCCGCATTGTTGATCGTCACGGGCCTGAACTCTGTGGTGCCGTCAGGCTGTGTTACGGGACTGTAGGTACGGCTGAAATCGGGCAGCGTGCCGGTCAGTTCCAGCTGAGGCCGGTACTCGGATTTGAAGCTGCGCCACTGCCAGTAGCTGTTCTCCCGGCTGGTCTCTGCCTGGTGCGCCGCCGCTGACTGCTCCTGCGCCAGGGCAATCACCTCCTGCAGCCCCAACTGGCGCGTAACAGGCTGTGCTATACCCTGCACGCAAGGCAGAAGCAGCATCACAAACAACAAACAAAACAGGTATAGCTTTTTCATTTTTAAGACGCTAGATATTAGACATAAGACACAAGACATCATCACTCGCGACTCAGAACTCAGAACTCGTGACTCAGAACTTACTTTAACTTTATCTTCTCCATATGCTGGTACTCCTTCATATCCGAGATCACCACTTCTTCGCCGGGCTGTACGCCTGATTCCAGTTCTACAAAATCCACGTTGCTGACACCGATCTTCGCTTCGCGACGCACGATCTCGCCGTCCTGCAGCACAAAGACCTGTGGCTTGCTCGTGTTCTTAAAATAAGGCCCATTCTGCACGCGTAGTACCTTATTTCGGGAGGAGGTACTCACATACACATCCACGCGGAGGCTGGGGCGCAGGAGCTGGTGCGCTTTCTCTTCCAGGGCTACAAAGAAGGTGACCGTGCCGTTTTCTACCGTCGGTTTGATGGAAGCAATGGTGCCTTTCAGGTCGGTGTCGTTTATCCGGACAATAGCGCTGCCTCCGGGGCTGAGCTGTTCGGCGTAGGCATCCGAAATGGTGGCCTGTACCCGGTAACTGCGCAGGTCGGCGAGGCGGGCGATGATGTCGCCGGCATTCACGCTGCTGCCGATCTCGTTCTTCACCCAGGTAATGACGCCGGGCTGTGTGGCACGTACTTCGGCCTGTTCCATTTTGCGCTGCAGCTCCTCGATGGAGCGGCTTTGCATGGCCAGGGTATACTGCAGCTCCCGCTTGTCGGCTTTGAGAAGCTGGCGCTCCGTTACCATGTCCTGCTCGATCTGGGCCAGTTCCTGCTGCGCGATCTTCAGGTTGAGGTCGGCCTGTTTGACGCTCTCCTGTGTGCCGCCGCCGATCTTTAATAGGTATTGCTCGTCTTCGAGCTGTGCCTGCAGGCTTTTGACGCGCATGCGCTTTATCTCGAGTTGCGACGCCAGTGCGTTCAGTTTCTTCTCCAGGTTCAGGTTCAGCTGCACCGTTTTGTGGCGGCTTTGTTCCTGTTCGTCCTTCAGCTTGTCGTAGGCCAGTTGGGTGAAGGCCCTGTCGAGGAGCAGGATCTGATCGCCGGGCTGCACCTGCTCCCCGGCGTTGTGCACCACCTGCTCTATGCGTGCCTGGATGGGGCTGGTGATCACTTGCTCGTGCTCCGGCACTACCGTACCCGAAGCGGTGATGGTTGCCACCACCGGACCTTCCTCTACCAGCGCGGTTCGAAGACTTGCTCTTTCTATACTTGGTGTAATCAGGCTCCGGAAGCCAAAGACAGCGGCTGCTACCAGGGCTACCGCTATACCTATTTGCCAGAAGCGTTTCCGTTTCTGGGCTTGTCTGGCAGAGGCTGATAATTCACGATCCATAGTTCTAAATTGGGTATTGCTCGGGAGGGTATAGCCAATTTAGATGCCAGAAATGTATATTGTTGATTTACAAATAGTTGTGATTTAAAACGTTGATTTTTAGGCTGTTGTAGGTGTTCAATAATGAACAGTTTGTGCGGTTTTGGGAGGGGGATTGTTTTAGAAGATTTCGTTTCTGTTGAATATATCTAATTTTGTCTATAAATCAGGATTCTATTCCTTTAAGCCGCTGGATTTGGGTACATAGGAGGAATAGACTTCCGTTGATATATTCGTTGTACATCAAGCACTAAATAGAAGAGTTATGTTGCTTAGGGAAATAAATCGGAAAACTTCAAACAGAATCTAAGCCACTTCAATCCAATTAATGAAAATCATCTTTATCGTACCCCCACAAGTTCAATTACTCGACATCACGGGTCCTGCTCATATTTTTTACGAGGCCAAAGTGTTACGTCCCGAAATCGAACTTTACTACGCCTCAATTGATGACACAGCTGAAATAGAAAGCGCGGCGGGTTTATTTTTGTCGAAATTGACCCCTTTCAAATCCTTTTCTTTGAGCAAAGAGGATTATGTTTTCATTCCAGGCATAGATTCTTCTCTATTTTCAGACGCTGTTTTCCTGGAATCTAGTCAAGGGTTCTTTCAATGGCTGAGAGTACAGTATGCAGCAGGAGCAACTATTTGTTCGGTCTGTACAGGAACTTTCCTGTTGGCAGAAGCTGGTCTGCTAAAGAATAAGTCCTGTACAACGCATTGGAATTACTTTTCCCGGTTTGCCGCTAAATTCCCAGAGACAGAGTTGAAGCGAAACCGCCTGTTTGTAGAAGACAAAGGTATTTTTACCAGTGCCGGGGTAAGCTCTGGTATCGATCTTTCCCTGTTTATACTGGAAAGGTTGTATGGCCAGAGATTTGCCTTTGAAATAGCGAGAATAACTGTTGTTTATTTCCGAAGAGGGAGTGATGATCCGCAGTTAAGTGTGTTCTTACAATATAAAAACCACCTGGAAGACAGGGTATACGCTGCCCAGCAATACATCTTTGAGCACCTTTCAGAGAAACTACAACTCGAAGCTATTGCGGATCATGTCAATATGAGTCCCCGAAACTTAACTCGTCTTTTCAAGAAAACAACTGGCATAACGGTAGGCGAGTACCTGAATATAGTAAAGGCTGAGCGGGCAAATCACCTATTAAGCAATGGCCACAAACTAGACTATGTGGCTGCACAGTGTGGTTTTGATAGTGACAAGCAATTAAGAAGACTTTTAAAAACGCATAAGTTAAACTGACTTGATTTACCCTTATTTTGTCCGGATATAAGCCCCTTTTGTCCTTCCATGCTTTTTTTTATGCGCTAGCTTTGTGCTTCACAAATCAATTGCATGAAGAAGACAGCCAGTATATTCTTAGTATTTCTCTTCCTTATACCTGCTTATGCTCAGGTTGAGCCGCGTCTTCGAGGTATCGAGAATCAGATAAATAAAATTCTCAAAGTCACCAATACCCCAGGCTGTGCGATTGCTATAGTGGAAGGTGAAAAAAATCTGTATACCCAGGGTTTTGGTTACCGGGATTATGAAAATAAAATAAAGGCAGATGCCAACACATTATTCCCTATTGGCTCCACCACCAAAGCTTTTACTGCTGCGCTTCTTGGTCAACTTCGGGACAAAGGGATGATTGCGTTTGAGGAAAGCCCGTTACAATATGTGCCGACGTTAAAATTCTACAATGAGCATTTAAACAATAACTTAATTGTTCAGGATTTGTTGAGCATGCGTACCGGGCTCGCTCTCCATGACAAGGCCTGGTCAGGAAACCCGCTGAGCGACAGGGATAGTTTGCTCCGAAGAATTGAGTATCTCGAACCTGCTACAACGTTGAGGACAAAATGGAACTACAGCAATTTCTCCTATTTCGTTCTGGGGGCTATAACAGAAAAACTTACCGGTGAAACCTGGGAGGAAAACGTTGAAAATGCACTCCTTAAGCCTTTAGAAATGCAGCGCACTAACTTTGATGTAAAAGGTTTAACAGGAAGTTCGAACGTGTCTTTAGGGTATAAATTTAGTAACAACGCTCTGGAAAGAGTAGACTATTATGAACTTGCGGCAATGAGCCCGGCCGGAGGTATAAACAGCACTGCCAAGGATATGGGCAACTGGTTGCTAACTTGGGTTAACAGCGGGAAATTCAACGGGCAGCAAATTCTGCCGGAACAATATGTTCTGGAGGCAATGAGCCCGCATGCAGTTATGCCGAAGGGTTATTTACCTGATGAAGAATTTTCAGGCATGTATTCGGCGAACTATGGATACGGATGGATTATCTCGGATTATAAAGGGCATTACCGGGTAGAGCATGGCGGTAGTATAGATGGGTTCAGGGCAAGTGTTTCATTTTTTCCGAATGAGAAATTGGGAGTTGTTGTTCTGACAAATCAAACCAATTATGAAGCGGCTATGATGATCAGAAATACCATCGCAGACAACTTACTGAAAGCAAAAGCAACTGATTGGGTAAAGCTTTATGTAAAAAATCAAGGTGACAGTCAACCCCAGACAAAAACACTGGCTATTCAAGCAGACTTTAAACCATCGGGAACACTCCCTGCCCATCAACTCAAAGAATATGCGGGCAGTTACATAAGCCCAGGGTACGGTAAAATCAAGATATTTTACGAAGACGACTCCTTGTATACCTACTTCAGAAGAAGAAAATTAAAAGTCACTCCTGTGGTAACAGACACAGATATTTTTCACGCCATCAACATGATTTATCCTTACAACATGGCTATGCCGCCACTGCACTTTATAAAGAACAAAGAAGGCAAAATAGCTTCCTTATCTATTAAATTCGAATCTGAATTAAAAGCTATTGAGTTTACCCGCGAAAAAACGTACGATTTATAAAATCAATTTTCTGTCATAGAAAGGGGCTTCGGCATGGCAGCCAGTCTGCAACTGGCGAAAGAATAAGGTTGCTGAATGATACGCTTTTACAAACTGGCTTCAGGTATAGCCAGAAGGAACGCTGGTGCTAAAGTTGCGGTATGAGCTGGCAAAGAGTTAGGTGAACGCATGAATAATTATTTAATGTAATTTACTGACCTAGAGAAAGGCCTGATGTTAATTTATTAGTTCTAGATGAAATGATAAAAGAAGAGAAGCTGATCCTCAAACAAATCCTAATGAGCTAAATGCCAGTTATCAAACTTGAAACTTCTGTCAATGCACCAGTTCAAATCTGTTTCGATTTGTCTAGGAGTATCGATTTGCATACTATTTCTACTAAACATACCAGCGAAACAGCCATTGCAGGGGTTACAACAGGTCTAATCAATCTAAACCAAACTGTCACATGGAGAGCAAAACATTTTGGTGTCTGGCAGACATTAACGT
>NZ_JSYF01000125.1:0-11908 GCF_054824225.1 Pontibacter sp. HJ8 | reverse complement strand
TCAGCTTTAAAAGTAATGTCATCTTTTTCGTTTTGGTTCTACCCCTTAAAGATAGGGCTTTTCTTTTTTTGTGTTTTGTTTAACCTCTTTCTCCTGGCTTGTCTCTCAGCCTTTCCACATTTTACCTCACCTAATATATTTTAATTGAATAATTTTTAAAATCAAATCTTCTTTCATTATTAAGGCTGTTAACAAGTGTATAAGTGTGGAACATCTGTAGTTGTCCTCATTTTCATTTTTAGTACCTTTCCTGTTCACTTGGTTGCCCACACTTATCTACGCTATATATAGTTCTGGTTCAGTGCGATGCTTTGCTTTTCCACTTTTCCCTTTTATGTGTTCATTTCTTTTTAAACATTTGCCCTGCTTCGTGGAAAATCGTTTTTTCCTGGCTTAATTGTACACCGCTTTCCACTTTTCAGAAGTTCCACGGCTCTTTTCAGTTTTTGTAAAACAATGGCTTATTGAGTTATCAGATTTGACACACATTTGTCCACACTTATACGCACCTTAAATGTTGATTTCTTAACAACATTCCTGAAATCCCGGAATTCAGCACTCCCTGGGCTCGTTTGGTGCCTTTCTCTTACGCAAGACTTCTTCGTTTCTTTCTCTTTTCAGATTATTTTCTGCGGCTTCTGGGTTGTGGTTCCACGCATTTTGATGAGGTAACAGGCATGGCGGCCCTGTCAATTGCAGCGTCTTCTTACAGGAAACCCGAAGGAATTCTGAATCAGAACAGCTCCATCCGCCTTCTTGTTTGATTGTTCTGCTATACTTGTTCAGTGGCTTCCTTCTTTTCTATTTACACTTCGTATTCTATCGCGCTCAGCTGTTTTGTTTTAATGATAACTTCAGGAAAGCTGTTTCTACTGCTGTGTTTAGCTGCAGCGTGTTTTGTTCAATGCGATACCCGAGCTTATTTGTGTTCCTTCCGTAGTTGGCGCTCCTTACTCAAGATAGGTTGATCTGGATTTTTTCAAATGCAGGTATCAGGCTAGGGCTTCGAGCTATACCTGCCGGATGACTTTAAAAGAGCTGTACAATTGGCGACGCTTTTACCCGCTCTACTTTTGCTTTTCTAGTTTAACGTGCAAGAGTTGTCAGATTGTATCCACGTAACCTGTACTGATTTCCCGATGCTAGTTTTCTCCCTTGCGCACTTCGTGTTTCAAGAGCTCCGGCAGGCACGTTGAATTGCTTCCTATACCTGGATGCTATGAAGGTATCGCTACCTGATTTTATGCTGATTTTCTCCCCGTTTGTTTTCTCAGCATTTCTATACCGCATACCTATGGTTGACCAAATCAGCTTCCTTTACTTTTTATCTAGGATCTGCCTTTGGCCCTGAATCTACATACTTCAGGTATTTCACCTTTTCGTTTATTCTTTGCTTAGATAGGTATAGTCCAGCGATATTTTCTTCCTCTGTCTCATGAAGAAATGCATGCTACCTTTTTCGCTGTTCGCTTTGTGTAATATGATTGCAGTGAACGAATTCTTTTTGGTCATACCTTTTCGCAGTGCTGTGTATGACTTGAGTTGGACGTATACCTATACCTAGTATGTTCCGGCTTATCCTTCTCTCTTTCGTTTCGGCTAGTTTTCATTGGTTTCATTCCCAATTCAACAGAAGCTTTTTCCAGGTGTTTAGGCGCTTTAATCAAGTTTATCTCTTCTCTATTTTCGTTTCTTAAATCTCAGGTATAGCCACACTTTTAGCCTGGTTTTCTGTGAATGGCGGGCTAATTCGGCTGTTGATAGTTTTTAAGAAATACCTCCATTCTTTACTTCCGGGCAGATCTAGTGCTTTGCTGTCCACAAGAGAAATACTTGTCCATAGGCCACTGGCCAACAAAAAAGGGAGCCTCTACAGGCTCCCTTTTTTGTTGGTTCGGCTTTTCTAGAATTTTATATTTTCTTCCATTTCCCAGTTGGCTCTTATCTCCAGTGGCTTTGCGTGGAGGTATACATTTTCGGGTTCCTTTTCCAGGTCCGGATCACCTCCATCCCATCTGCCGTTTTTATTTTCATCCAGGATGGCCCGGATATAGTAGGTGCCTGGCTCTATATTTTTGAAGTTGTAGTTTTTCTGATTCCGTACCTGGCGTTTGACATTGTACTTGCTGTCGAGGAGTTGTATGATGTAAGAAGCCTGTGTTGTCGATACGGTTCCTTTCAGGCTGCCCGATCCTTTTGCTTCGGCTATCGTGATCTGTAAGGGCGGGAATTTGAGCCTGGCGCCCTGCACCGGCACGATTCCCATACTATCCAGTGCGATTGTTGCCTGTCTGTTGTTGCCGTTCCAGCGGGGTACCACAAAGGATAGTTCCGTTGCACTGCGGTCTAATGTGACCTGATCCGGATATTTCAGATCGGTTACCACTACGGAGTCTCTGAGCAAGGCTATGGGTGCCTGGGAAGTGATCTTTACGGGTGTCTCTAATTCTATCGTCACCGTTTGTCCTTCGCTGTAATTTCCATCTTTGCTATTGCCGCTTACTTTGAGTTGTGCACCAGCCACCCGTTGTGCTCTCTTTCCTTCAAATGCGATCTGTACCGTATCGATAGTCCGGTTGGCCGCAGAATCTATAGCTACGAGGATGGCTCTACCTCCTGTAAATCTGCTGTCACCGAACAGATCTACGATCTTTCCATCTGCCGAAATCTTGTGAATCAGTGTATCGGTTGGTGCCTTTTCAGGATGTGCTCTGAAACTTTCTAATCCCTCATTGTAGTTGGCCACAAAGCGGTCGGTATACTTTTCCCTCTTTTGCAGGAGTGGTTTTTTTGTGTCGATCCGTACTGTCTGTAAAACAACTTCCTGCGTATCAGGCGTAACCTGCAGAGGCTTTCCTTTGTAGGCTATACGCTCTTCTTCGTTGTCATAAATAGAGCTGTTATTTTTATCCTGCAGGGCAAAGATCCGGTACTCCCCTTGCTTGATATTTTCAAAGGTAAACTCTCCTGCGGCGTTTGTCTGGGTCTGGTAATAGGGTCTGCTCTTCCGGATGCTGAGCGTATCGGCCGTTGGAAACAAGGCTACCACTGCATCCTTTTCCGGTTCCTGTGTCAGCAGTTGCATTACGCTGCCGCTGATCCGGCTGGAGTCTATAAAGCTGCCCGTACTGAAAGTCAGCATCAGGGCTTCCGCTTTATTCTTCTCCGTGATGTCCTCTATGCCTTTTCTGAAGTTTAAGGTATAGGTCGTGTTCTCTTCAAAGGGTTGCTCAAACGTTAGTTCCAGCTGCGACTTGTTTGTTTTGACCTGATACTTGTTGTCCTTATAAGGCGTGATCAACAGTTCTTTGTTCAGGGAACTCGGCTGTACTTCTTCGTCAAAGTCCAGCAGGATGGTGGTGGTTTTGACGTTTAGCTCTTTATTTTTCGGATTGCTGCCTACAAGTGTTGGAGGTACTTCATCTTTGGGACCGCCTTCCGGGTTGTTGATGCTGGCACAGGAGGTGATGGTTGCCAGCGTTGCCACTCCTAAAACTATGTTGAAAAACTTCATTCAATAGTTCGTTTAAAAGAAAAACAGGCAAACTTTCGCTTGCCTTGTTCTGGTTTATTAACAATTTTCAGATGCTGTTATTTTCTCTTTGCTACAAAGATGAGGCTCGAATAATCGTTTCCGTTTTTCTCTGCATAGCTGTTTGATTTGTACCCGTTGAGTACACTGCTGATCATCTTTGTTTTTCCCTCCTTCTGTTTCTCGCTCAGCATACTGACATAGTAAGCATCAAATTTCATCGGCAGTGTTTCTTCCAACTTCATCTTGTGCTTCTTGAGTAATCTCTTCATGGTATCCTGCGTAAAGTGGTACAGGTGGCGTGGCACATCGTAAGCAGCCCAGTCTGCCTTGTATTGCTGCGCGTCGTGCGAATCCGCATTGGGCACGGCAATGATCAGAGTCCCGTCTTCCTGCAGGAGGCTGATCAGTTTCTCCACGGTATCATTGAGCGTATGAATGTGCTCCAGAACATGCCAGAGTGTGATCACTGCAAACTTCTCTCCTGCTACTTCCCCAAGATCTGTTGCGATCGGTTCTCCTGTTTCTTTGGAGGCAACATCTCTGGCGCCGGCATTGGGTTCTATCCCGCGTAAGTTCCAGCCATCCTTTTTACAGGCTGCCAGAAATACGCCGGTACCGCAACCAAAGTCCAGAATGGCACCTTTGGCCGGTGAATGCCTGTTGATAAGTTCTACTTTCTGTTTTGTGGTGATGGAGCGAACGACATGGTATGCTCTGTTGATAATGCCTGATTTGGTGTTGCTGTGCGAGATGTATTCTTCAGACTCGTAATACTTTCCTATACTTTCCGTGTCCGGCCTCGGGTTGGTGAACTTGAACGAGCAGTTCTCACATTCCACAATCACAAAGCTCTCTTTCGATACAGCGTTGTCGTTTACTACTAAAAAGTTTTTGAACTCTTCTTTGCCGCATATCGGGCATTGTTCCAGTCTTTCGTAGCTCATTTATTTTCCCAGGTATACCATGAGTACCGATATATCAGCCGGAGATACACCACTGATGCGCGAAGCCTGTCCTATAGTTTCAGGTTGTACGCGCAGCAGTTTTTCTCGTGCCTCAGATGATAATGCCGGTATGTTGCGGTAGTCTATTTTTTCTTTGATGTTATAGTTTTCGAGTTCGCCCATCTTGGCCGCCATCGTATATTCCTTCACAATGTAGCTCTCGTATTTCACAGCTATTTCAGCCTGCTCCACACTGTCTGCTTTAAACTTGCTCAGGTATTCTCCTATGGACGGAATCGCTGCAGCGATATGCGGTATCTCGATATTCGGTCGCTTTATTAATTGGCCTGCCCGTTGCTTTTCCACGATGGGTGCAGAGCCCATACTTTCCAGCATGCTGTTGATATCTCCCGGCTCAATCGGCTTGTTATTCAAGTATGCGATGATTTCGGCTGTTTCAGCTATCTTCTTTTCCACAGCTTTTACCCGGCTTTCATCTGCCAATCCCAGCTCATAACCCAGCTTGGTCAAGCGGATATCGGCATTATCCTGACGTAGCAGGATGCGGTGCTCTGCTCGTGAAGTAAACATACGATAAGGCTCTTCAGTACCTTTATTTACCAGGTCGTCTATCAAAACACCAATGTATGCTTCAGATCTCTTTAAGACAAACGGTGCTTTTTCATTTATCTTGTTGTGGGCATTAATTCCCGCCATTAATCCCTGGCAGGCGGCTTCTTCATAACCGGTGGTACCGTTGATCTGGCCGGCAAAGAAGAGGTTCTGTACCAGCTTTGTTTCAAGCGATAAGTTCAGTTGTGTTGGCGGGAAGAAGTCATACTCGATCGCGTAACCCGGACGGAACATCTTGGCATTCTCAAAACCTACGATCTTACGCAGTGCCTTCAGTTGTACATCTTCCGGCAGTGAACTGGAGAAACCATTCACGTATACTTCCACTGTGCTCCATCCTTCCGGTTCCACGAATATCTGGTGGCGGTCGCGGTCAGCAAAACGGTTGATCTTATCTTCTATCGACGGGCAGTAGCGTGGGCCTAATCCCTGTATTCTTCCCTGGAACATCGGCGACTTTTCGAAGCCTGTCTTCAGGATTTCGTGCACTTCGGGATTGGTGTACGTTATGTAACAGCTGCGCTGCTTCTGGAGCCGCTGCGTTTCGGTATAGGAAAACTTGGACGGGTTCTCATCGCCAAACTGTTCTTCCATCCGGCTATAGTCCAGGCTACGTCCATCTACGCGTGGCGGCGTGCCAGTCTTCATGCGGCCTGCTTCAAAGCCTAGTTGTATCAGCTGTTCGGTTATACCTTTGGCGGATTTCTCAGCGGCTCTGCCACCACCCAATTGCTTCTCTCCGATGTGGATAATACCATTCAAAAAGGTGCCATTCGTTAACACAACGGCCTTTCCACGTATAGTTATCCCCAGGCTGGTGCGTATACCTATTGCCTTGCCATCTTCTACTTCTATACCTGTTACCATCTCTTGCCAGAAGTCCACGTTCTCTGTTTGCTCCAGTGAGAGGCGCCAGGCTTCGGCAAATTGCATGCGGTCACTTTGCGCTCTCGGGCTCCACATGGCAGGGCCTTTTGATTTGTTCAGCATGCGGAACTGGATCATAGTCTGGTCTGTGATGATACCGCTCATGCCTCCCAGGGCATCTACTTCGCGCACAATTTGCCCTTTGGCCACACCCCCCATCGCCGGGTTGCAGGACATCTGGGCAATGGTGTTCATGTTCATGGTAACCAAGAGCACCTTCGACCCCATTTTTGCAGCAGCGGCAGCAGCCTCACAGCCTGCGTGCCCGGCACCTACCACTATAATATCGTATTCTGGAAACATGTATTCTGAATTTAGAGATGTTTCACGTGAAACATCAAAGGGAGGCTGGTAATTCCCTTATTTGCGATTAAAATTTCCGCAAAGATAAGGAAGAATCTTCGAGTTTGCGCATAGTTGCTTCATCCTCTGAGGTCTTATCTGTAAAACCAAGCAGGTGAAGTACGCCGTGTATGATGACGCGGTGCAATTCGTCATCGAAAGAAGTGCCGTGCGTGGCCGCGTTGTCGCGTACCCGGTCTATGCTTATAAAAACATCACCTTCGATGGTGCCTTCTTCATCGGCATTATCGAAGGTGATGATATCTGTCAGCGTATCGTGATCGAGATACTCGAGGTTGATGTTGTGAAGGTAATCGTCAGAGCAGAATATATACGTGAGGCCGGTAAGCTCGTAGTCGTGGCGCTCTATAATATCTGTAATCCAACTGGAGATCTGCTCTGGGTTGCTTAGTGAGAAATCTGTTTCCTCGCTAAAGAACTCAATTAGCTGATCCATTCTCTAAAGAGGCTATGTTAAAGACCAACTGCACTTTTTTGCCGTTGTCCAGGAAATTAACTTCATCACAAAGATTGCGCATCAAAAAAATACCGCGCCCCCCGGGGCTTTCCAGGTTTTCAGGAGCAGTGGGATCAGGCAGGCTGTCATAGTCAAATCCCGGGCCTTCGTCCTCTACTTCAAACAGGAGCTGGTTGTTCTCAACTTGCAGGGTGAGGTATACTATCTTTTCTTTATCGAATTTATTCCCATGCCGGATGGCATTGTTTACCGATTCCGTAACAGCAACCATGATGTTGCCATACACGTCATCTTCAAACTCGAATTCTTCCTTTGAATTATCTATGAAGCTTTCTATGACCCGGATGTTCTCGATTAAGGAAGGAATCTGAATTTTAACTTGATTCATATTACTTGTTGGTGTAGCTATAAGGTGCGAATTAGTTACTTATGTTTTGAAAATACTCACTGACTTTCTGCTTGTAATAGGGTGACAGAGCCGGTGGCACAGTCTTGAGTAATTCCGTTTGTTTCTCTTTTGTTCTTAAATACTTTTCGAAAGAAGGAGGTACTTGCCGGGCTACATCCTGAGCGCTCTTTGCTTCCCGTTTATTGTCCAATTCCCGTTCCTTCATAGACTTCTCCGCTTCCAGCAATCGTGTCAGGATTTCACGTTGCCGCATGATGGTTTGCTCAGTCAAACGTTTATTAACGAGATCAGTCTCGCTTTGTTCCATCATCCTGCTAATATTTCCCAGCTCGCCATTTTTGCCGTTTTCGCCCGGCTTCTGGCCTTGCTTGTCCATTTCTTTGAGGGCGTTCCGGAGCGCTTCCTGCTCCGCAGCTAATTTAGCTAATTCTTCAGATAGTGCCTTACCTGACTTGCCACCTTTTTTCAATTCTTCAATTTTTTTGTTCAATGCGTCCTGCATCTGTCCAAAATCTCCGGGCTGGGGCTTGTTTCCCTTCTGTTTTCCGGCCATGCTGCCCTGCATTTGCTGCATGGCCTGCTGCATCTGCTTCAGGGCATCGTTGAGCATCAGCGCCAGGTTGTTCATCGAGGTCATGGCCAGTTGCTGCTGGGCGGTGGCTCTGCCAACGTTACGGTCCCGGAGTTCTTTCATGCTATTGTCCATGCTCTGGTTCATCTGGGCCACTTCGCGGGTTACAAAAGACTCGAGCTGAAATACCTTTTTTGAAAGGGCAAACAGGCTATCCTCAATGACCTTGGCGTTGTCACGCAAAGAGAGCTGCTGCTGCGAGAGGGCGATAAAACGCGGGTCACTCTGGTTAACGCCCCGGAAGTCCTTCATCAGGCCTTCCTGATCAAAGGAAAGCTTGATCAGGTTTTCGAGAATGTCGCGCAGGTTGTCGAGGTTCTGCTGCATGCCGCTCATGCTCATGCTGCTTTGCATCTGCTCCATTTGCTGGGCCATCTGCTTCATCTTCTCCCCTGCTTTCTGCTGCGACTCGCTGGCTTTTTTGTTCTGGTTCTTGTCGAGTTGCTGCTGGCCTTGCTCCATGTCCTGTTCGATCTGCTGCTGCTCCTGTTGCATCTGCTCCTCTTTCATCTGGTTCGGGTTCTGAAGCTTGTCGTTGAGTTCCTTCAGATCCTGGAGGTCTTTCTTGAGTTCTTCAAAATCCTGTTTGATGTCTTCCTGCTGTTGCTGCAACTCTTTGTTGTCTTCCTTCTTCTGCTCTGTCTTGTCTGAAAGCTCCTGCTGCTCCTGCGCCAGCTCCTCCAGCTTGTTGGTCACATTGTCGAGCTTCTGCTCAAATTGCAGTTGCTTGAAGAGCTCCAGGGCACGTTCTAACTCCCGCTCCAGGTTGCGTTCGCGGTTGTCGAGCTTGCTGAGCAGTTTCTCCAGTTCTGTATCATTCGGTTTTTGCTCCTGCAGTAATTTCTCCAGCTCCTCGTAGAGTTTCTTGGTTTCCGGATCCAGCAGGTCGTTCATCAGCTTCTGTAGTTCCTGCGCCTTTTCTGCCAGTTGCTTGTCCTGCTCGCTGAGCATGTTCTGTTTCTTGTTGAGCTGGTCGAAAAGTTCTTTCATAGAAGAGATGTCCTGCTCGAGCTGCTTCTTTTTTTCGACCATATCTTCCAGCTGCTTTTTGTCCTGCCAGTTCAGGTCGCGCTTCGACTTCATTTTCTCTTCGGATCGGGTTAGTTCTTCTTTCAGCTTGGTGCTCTTCTCCAGCGATTGGCTGAGCTGGCTTTCGACGGATTGCGCTTTGCTTACCAGCTCCTTTTCCAATTCACGCTTGCTGGGTATCTTCAGCTCAAAGGTGCGGGTGCGGGCGCTCTTGTGGCCGTGCAGGCCGTCGTTGTCCCATACCTGCACAAAGTACTCCAGTTTGTCGCCGGGAGCCAGGTTCAGGGCCTGGGTGTTCCACTGGTGGTAATACGTCTGATTCAGCTGCTGCTTGTTGAGCGGCAAAGGCTGGCTCTTGTACTTGCCCTGCGGGTTTTTATCATTGGTGATCTTGTAATGAAGCGCCAGGCGGGAAAGGCCGTAATCATCGGAAATTTCGCCTGCCAGCACCATAAAACTGTAGAGGGCGGAATCCTGGAACTGCTCCAGGGTGATTTGCGGGTGCCGGTCAGGTATAGTCGTAACCTGGTAGTTGATCTCTTCTTTGTTGCTGCTATGCTCGTTGCGCAGTGCGACAGCGTAGTTCTGGCTCTCGGTAAACTGCTTGCGGGCTGTGAATAAAGTACCCTCGTTTCTGGCTTCCAGGGACTCAGTGGGGTTTTCGAAGTTGAGTTTTACACTTTCCGTTTCGGTGGCCGAGAAGTTCCATTTAATAGTGCTGCCTTCCGGAATAGTCGCATTGCCGGTGTTTTGGATCACCTCCGGCTTGCGCTTCAGGTAATCCGGGTAAACGACTTCCATGTAAAAGCTCTTGAGGTTAGGCCGCGAAAGCAGGCGCAGGGTATAGTCATCGGACATAAAGCCGGAGCCTTCCAACTGGAAATCGACGGGCTTCTGCAGCTGCTTAAAGGTATAGGAGTAGTGGTCGTTGCTGTCTTTGTGCAGCTTCTGACGCCTGCCGTTGTAGTGGATGTATACCTCACTTGGCGCAGACTTGCCTGCTATGTCTACTTTCAGCTCAAAGTCTTCTCCCCGATAGGTCTGCAGCGATTTATTCTGTACCACAAAGCTGAAAGGAGCCAGCGGGGTATAGTGCTTTTTGTAGTTGATGATCCGCTCGGTTCCCTGCACAAAAATGGTTGGGTATAGCAGCGTGATCAGCAGCATGATCACGGCAGGAAGTGCAATGTACTTGAGGAGTGGTTTATTTTCTTTGTAGGTGACCGCTTCTGTGAAGGGGTAATGAACCAGCTGGCTGGATCGCTGCTCGATACTGGCAGCGATCAGCTCGTTGGTTCTGTCCAGGTCTTTTAGCTGAATCGCATTGAGCAGCTTATCTTTTATTTCAGGGTAAAAGTTGCCCACACGCGAAGCCGCCTGCTCGTCTGTGAGTAACTTCCTGAGATTGGCCAGGGCCGAGAGCGGCAGTAAAATCCATCGGATGAGGACGTACACCACCAGGGCAACAAAGGAGAAAAGCAGGAAAGCGCGTACAAAGGCCGGAAAGTAGAAAAGGTATTCCAGTAAACTGTAGATGATGTAGATCGACATGAGCAACCCGATCGCAAAGAGGCTCCCCCTCAACAGAAGGTTGAGGTAAAACTTCTTTTTGAAAGCCTGGAGCTGATGCAACAGCTTATCTAATGCATCATAATCGTTCATGCGCTTACTCCTTTAAAGGTATAACAGAATGGTTGTAGCTATGGATGAATCATGTAACGGTAAGGGACTAAATTTCAATAAATTAAAGCAATAAGGTATAGCCTTTACCTATAAACTGCCTTTGTCAGCAATTTAGTATACGGGCAACGGGCGCAACTATATTATATCCAATAATACCGGACAGTGGTCGGAGTGTTTCGCTTCCGGAAGTATGGCAGCCCGCTGCAGGCGATCCTGCAGGTTGTTGGTTACCATGTTATAATCGATACGCCAGCCCAGGTTCTTGTTGCGGGCTCCTGCCCGGTAGCTCCACCAACTGTAGTTGTGTGGTTCTTTGTTGAAGTGCCGGAAGCTGTCCGTAAACCCGCTCTCAATGAACTTGCCCATCCAGCTGCGCTCCTCCGGCAGGAAACCCGAGCTTTTGGCATTTGACTTAGGATTATGAATGTCGATGGCCTGGTGGCAAATGTTGTAGTCTCCGCTGATCACCATACCGGGCAGCGTCTGCTTCAGATCGCCGATGTAGCCATAGAAGTCATCGAGCCACTGCATCTTGAATCCCTGCCGCTCTTCCCCGCTCGAGCCCGATGGCATGTATACGCTCATGACAGAATAATTGTCATAATCGGCCCGGATGACCCGGCCTTCGTTGTCATAACAATCCATGCCACAGCCGATCTCGATGTGCCTGGGTTTCTCTTTCGAAAGAATAGCCACACCGCTATACCCTTTTTTAAGGGCTGGATGCAGGTATACGTTATACCCAAGGTCTTCAAAAATAGCCCGGTCAAACTTGTCCTCACAGGCTTTGATCTCCTGCAGGCAGAGCACGTCAGGGTCAGCAGATTTCACCCAATCCTGAAAGCCTTTGGAAATAGCGGCACGGATGCCGTTCACGTTATAGCTGATGATTTTCATTGATGTTGGTAATGCGTAATAAGTAGCAGGTACCACGTAACACGAGATCTTAATAAAAGGCTTCTTACTCTTTAGAGGAATTCCCTCTTATGCAGTAGAAAAGCTTTATCTGTAAACCAGAAGTCGTGCTACGTGATACGTGCGACGTGTGTCGTAAATAGGTTAATTTTCGTCCGCCCGGTCAAAATATTCGAGGATGTGCCACTTGAGCATCCGGTCCTGTTCCTTTAAGTTGGCAAAAGGAATCGGTTTCACGGAACGGTAATGAGGCCAGCCCTCTTCGTCTACCCGGTCGAGCTCATAATACCCGGAAAGGCTGAAAACCTTGCAGGTGGCGATGTGCATCAGGTCCTGCTTCTCTTCTTTGGTGAAGTTGGCTATCCCCCTGCCGAGTTCCTGG
>NZ_JSYF01000124.1:0-8272 GCF_054824225.1 Pontibacter sp. HJ8 | reverse complement strand
TGGTCTGTTGATGATCGCTTCCCCCTGGCTGTTTGACTTTGCCAGAGGTGGTGCTGAGACATGGGTGCTGGTCGTGGTCGGCGTTCTGGTACTACTTCAAACCATCATGACGGATTTCGAAGTAGGTATCGTGAAGATGATTCCTATGCAGACTCACCTGATGATGGACTTCGGTATTGGCGTCATTCTAGCGCTCTCTCCCTGGCTGTTTGGTTTTGCGGACTATGTTTTCACCCCGCATGTGATTTTTGGGGTGTTTTCTATACTGGCTTCCCTGACAACGCACCGCGTACCAAGCAGGGCCTACAAAACCAAAACCGCCAACGAAGACCCGTTGAGATAAACCGGTTTATCTCCATTCCCAAAACAGGCTGGCTTTAATTAGCCAGCCTGTTTTATTTTGCCTGTACCTAAGCGTATAAATGCCTAAATTTGCAGAATGAATTTCCTATCAGCAGAAAATATATCCAAGAGCTTTGGCGAACGCTGGCTTTTCAAGAACCTGAACTTTGGCCTCAGCCAGGGGCAACGGGTGGCATTAGTGGGTGTGAACGGCTCCGGCAAGACCACACTCCTCAACGTACTGGCCAGCAAACTCCCCCCCGATGAAGGCAGCGTGAGCGTGCGCAAAGAAGTGACCATTGGCTTCCTGGGCCAGAACCCGGAGTTTGATGAAGAGCTGACCGTGCAGCAGACCATATTTTCGGGACAGGGCGAAGTGCTGGACGTGATCCGGGAATACGAGGTAGCCATATCACATCCGGACACCAGCTCCGAAAAGATGCAGCACGTGATGGAGCGTATGGATGAGCTGCAGGCATGGGACTTTGAGGTTAAGGTGAAGCAGATCCTCTCCAAACTGGGTATCCAGAACCTGGACCAGCAGATCAAACACCTCTCCGGCGGACAGCGCAAGCGCGTGGCCATGGCCCGCGTGCTGATTGAAGAGCCCAGCATGCTCATACTTGATGAGCCTACCAACCACCTCGACCTGGATACCATTGAGTGGCTCGAAGGATTGCTCTCGACCCAGAACACGACCCTGCTGATGGTAACGCACGACCGTTACTTCCTCGACAAGGTGGCCAACGAAATAGCCGAACTCGACAACGGGCAGCTCTATACCTACAAAGGCAATTACAGCTACTTTGTGGAGAAGAAGGCATCACGGGAAGAAATGGCCGTAGCCGAAACCGAGAAAGCCCGCAACCTGATGCGCAAAGAGCTCGACTGGATTCGCCGGCAGCCCAAAGCCCGTGGCACCAAGGCCAAGTACCGGGTCGATGCCTTTGAAGAACTCAAAGAAAAAGCAGCCAAGAAGATAACAGCCCCGCAAATGGAGCTCTCCGTGAAAACGACCCGCCAAGGCGGCAAAATCATCGAGGTCGAGAAAATCTCCAAGTCCTTCGGCAACAAGAAAATCGTGGATAATTTCTCTTACGTGTTCAAGAAAAAGGACCGCATCGGTGTCGTTGGCCCCAACGGCGCCGGCAAGTCTACTTTCCTCAACATGCTCACCGGCAAACTGCAGCCTGACAGCGGCACGATCGATGCCGGCCAGACAACCGTGTTCGGTTACTATACCCAGGACGAGCTGACTTTCAAGGACGATCAGCGCGTGATCGATATTGTCAAAGAGATTGCAGAAGTCGTGGAGATGGCCAATGGCGAAGTGATCACAGCCAGCCAGTTTCTGCAGCACTTCCAGTTCCCGCCTGCCCAGCAGTATACCTTTGTGAGCAAGTTGAGCGGTGGCGAGAAACGGCGCCTGCAGTTGCTGCGCGTACTCATCAAGAACCCCAACTTCCTCATACTCGATGAGCCGACCAACGACCTGGACATCATCACGCTCAACATACTCGAAGATTTCCTGCTGAACTTCGGCGGCTGCATGCTCATGGTATCGCACGACCGCTACTTCATGGACCGGCTGGTGGACCACCTATTCGTGTTTGAAGGCGAGGGCAAGATCCGCAACTTCCCGGGCAATTATACCGACTACCGTGAGTGGCTCAAGGAGCAGGAGAAGGTAGAGCAGGTAACCAAACAGGCGGCCCCGGCTCCTGCAGCAGAGAAAAAACAAGAGCCATCGGTAAACAAGCGCAAGGCCAGCTACCAGGAGAAAAAAGAGTACGAGCAACTGGAGCAGCAACTGGCACAACTGGAAGCCCGCAAAACGGAGCTCACGGATGTAATGAATGCTGGCACCACCACCGACCACGCACAACTGACCGCCTGGGCCTCCGAGCTGGAAGGTATAAACCAGGAACTGGAAGAGAAGGAAATGCGCTGGCTGGAACTGGCCGAGCTGATGTAAGCTATACCTTCCTTTCATTTAAATCGCGATGGGATGCAGCCTGCCTGCTTTCATCGCGATTTTTATTTCAGCCCTTTCACCGTCACATAGGCGCCTTCGTTCTTCTCCCCTACCCGCACGATCTCGTTTTTAAATTTCTTGGGCTTGTTGATCGTTTTGTAAAAGCTGTCCAGGTATTTGAGAGACTGCTTCAGGGTGCTGCTGCTCAGCGGATCACACTGCCTGTATACAGCATAAATGGGGGTCTTGTAGGAGTTGAAGGTGTTGATCACCTCCGTGTAAATATTGTCCGGGAAGCTATACCCGCGGTAGAGCCGCTTCTTGACAGAAGGAATGCCCAACTCAGGTGGCGGCGTGGCATAGGGCGCGGACACAATTCCGCTGTAGTCGAAATCAAAGGGTACAGGTATAGGAGCAGCGAGCGAGTCCGTCGAAATGAGGTCAATGTTGTGGCGGAAAGGCACCGACCAGTCTGTGTTGCCGATCATATACTGAAAGACAGCCAGTTTGGCCATGGCGCGCTCTTCTGTCTTATCCATTCGGACCCTAACTTTAGCCGGCACCAGCTTTGCCTTGTTTCTGGTGGCCATTTCCTTGTCATCCTCGATCATGAAGGCGTAGCGCTGTTCTGTTTTCCGATTGCCCGTCACATCCACATACTCTACCTGGCACAGCCGCACCCTGAAGCTCTGGTCCGTGATGATGTTGTAGAGCTTATACACCAGGTATTCGCGGAGCACATAATCCTCATTTATACAATGCGTCACCAGCTTCACTTTGTTCACCTTTGCAAAGATGGTCCCTTTGGGCATCGTTTTCCGGATGAAATTGAGCATGATCGGAGGGAACCGGCACACTCTGGGGTCCCGGCGGCGGTTGCCGCGTACCATCACTTTCAGATCCAGCGTTTGGGTGGCTCCTGTCGAGTCTGTATAAGACAGGGTGGCCGGATGGTACTCCCGCTCATCGCCCCTGTCTCTGAGAAGTTTTTGGTAGTCTGTGGTTAGCTTTAGTTGGAGAACTTCATCATTTGTAAATAAAGGATTCTCTTTGATCCGCCTGCCCGCATCTGCTTCCTGCGCTCCTGCCGAATCACCAGCGCTTGCCAAGGGCTGCGCCAGCCCCGGCTGCCAAGACAGGACAACGCATACCAGCAGCAGGTATACCCAGCGGGAAGCAGGGTCACGCGTCAGTCGAAAAAGAGTAAGGGATAACATTTTCGCGATGGTTGATTCGGTTTTCAGGTTCGAACGGCCGTCAGCACAAACACCGGCCTGCGTAAGCGGTCAGCAGATTCAATTGTCCGGAACAGGAGGAGGCGGCCTGTTTTGGGTAAGCTTTTTTAGCTTCGGTTATACCTGGCCTATCGTTCAGTGCCGTTGTTGCCGCACTGGCAGCAGCCGGGCTCAGAGTCGCAGCTGCCTGAGGAGTTTCTGGGAAAAGAGCTCCCGCATCACCTTTCCCTTCATGACGGTAGAGTCCATTTTTATTTCCAACCGGATCGAGTCTTTCCGGGGCACTGCCAGGGTGGTGTCCATGGCCAGCTCGACCACCGTGGTATCTACACGCGGCACGACTACAACAGAGTCCATCTCGAATTTAAGCAGACGGGCAATCGTAGGTGCGATATCGATCAAGGTATGGCGGGTCTCCGTTTCACCTTTTCGGATACCTGGCCCCACTACCTCCAGGTAAATCTGCTGGCAGCCCGGGCAGTTGTCGCCGTGCTCGGTAAAGCCACCGTCTATTCCATCCAGGTGCCGGCCATGGTCGGCGGTGATAAAGAGGGTCGTCTTGTCTTTGTAGGCTTCATTCTCCTGAAGAAACTCCCAAAGCTGCATGACATACCTGTCGTCCCGGGAAATGCCCCTCAGGTAGTTCTCCCAGTTGCCGGCATGGGCAAACCCGTCGGGCTCCATAAAGTTGATGAGCATCAGGTTGGGCTTGTGGGTAGTCAGTATATTTTTCACCTCTATCAACGTGAGCGAATCCATCCGGTAACCGGTACCAGGGCCGTTTACGCCCGCATTCACCGAAGGCTGAAAAGTCCCCTTCCAGTCCGGCCGTTGCGTATCGGCCAGTATGTGCAGTTTGTCTTTGCTCGAAACGATCCAGGCGGCGGTGGCCGGTTTACCCGACTGCTTCAGAAAATACTGAAAGACGGAGGGATTGGCCGGATACTCATCGCCATAATTATCAATCGGCTGATTGACACCGGTCGTGATGGCCGTATGCCCCGAATTGGTATAGGTATAGGCATCGTTGAAAAAGTGCGGGAGGAAGTTGCCCTGCGGTTTTAGCTTGGTAGACATATTGGGTATCAGACCCGGCGTAGCGCCCCACGTTTCGGACCAGCGGGTACCGTCGATGACCACTATGATGACATTATCCGTACGGATTTCCTTCTCGCCTCCGGGAGGTGCAGCACAGGATAACAGCCCGGCATACAGCGCCAGGACAAAGGTATGGATCAGCCACTTGCTTCTGTTGACGCCACTTCCTGCCCTGCCAGCCTGTACGGATGCTGCCATACCTCTTCTACATTAAATCAGCCTGATTCCCATATTTATCTATACGAATCCAAGGCAAATTCAGGCACGCCCGCGCAACAGGGAGCGTATAGCAGGAGCATCTTCCGATAGTGGGGCGGAAACCGGTTGCAGCTCATGGCAGCTTGCCCAGCTCAATTTTAAATAACCTGGCGGCTGTTCTTGCGTTTACCCCAGAATATTGCCTTCTTTGCACTACCCAAAAACAAATGCATACACCAGCAGCCATAGCGACACTTTCTCTTCCAATGCCACTTGGCATGGAGCTGCTGCATGCTGTTTCCTCTTATTGCCTGCGTGCTTATCGTTACTGCTACGGTTATTATTACCGTTGCGATCACGCGCTCTCTCAGGCAATCAGACAAGATGTTACATCGTAAATAAGGGAAGTCCGGACAGACACCCCCAGCTGATAAAACTGAAGCAGAGCGAGAGCTCTGCTTTTTTCATTTATACCCAATCCAATTATAGAAATCAAGCACCATGAACCTGACACAAAACTACAGCAGCTATACCACCGAAAATCATAAGGTATGGACCATCCTCTTTGACCGCCAGATCCAAAACCTGCCCGGCAAAGCAATCCCGGAGTTCCTCGAAGGCCTGGGAAAAGTGGGCTTCAACCGGGAACACATACCGGACTTTGCTGAAATAAACCGGAAGCTGAAGCCCCTGACCGGGTTTGAAGTGGTAGCTGCCCCCGGCATCGTGGACGACGCGCTGTTCTTTCAGCTCATTGCCAACAAACAGTTCCCGGCTACGGTATGGGTGCGCACCATGGCGCAGCTCGATTACCTGGAGGAGCCCGACATGTTCCATGATGTATTCGGCCATGTGCCGTTGCTCACCATACCGGTGTACTGTGAGTTTTTGGCAAAACTCTCGGAGATGGCGCTCGGCCACCTGGACAGACCGGATATTATTGACCGGCTTACCCGCATCTACTGGTACACGATCGAGTTTGGCCTGTTCCGCCAGCCAGGGCAAAAGGCACAGATCTACGGCGCAGGCATCCTTTCTTCTGTTGGGGAGAGCAATCTTTCGGTATCGGAGGAGAGCGTGAAATACCCCTTTGATGTGCAGCACATCCTGAATTCCTCTTACATCAAAGAGACTTTCCAGAGCCAGTATTTCTGTATCAGCAGCTTCGAGGAGTTACTTCAAAGCCTGCCTGCCATTGAAGAAGCGCTGGCAAAGCTGCGCCAGCAGGAGTTGGCACCGGCTGAATAAACCGGATGTGTACGGAAAGTATAAAACCCGGCACTGTCTTTCCTCCGAAAGACAGTGCCGGGTTTCTTATTTCTCTTTACTATTCCGTTTTGCAGGAAGCGCGCCCTCCCTCGTTCTCGAAGTGAGCATAAAGTAGCGGGCTTAATGTGTCAGTTCGTGGCTGATCATAAAGCCCAGCTTGCGTGGACTGGACAGTTGTGCGTTCTCCAGTTTCTGCTTCAGCGTGATCTTTTCCAGATCGCTCACATCCTGGCCCATCAGGTCGTTGTTAACGGCTGCTACCATGGCACTTTCCACGATCAGGCGCAGGGTAGTATCATTGACCACATTGCGGGCAATCTGGTCGTAGGAGAGCTCGAGCTGCTTGACACCTTCTATACAGAAATGTTTCTCGATGTTGATCAGCATGCGCCCGACCAGGTAGCCCGGATCATCCAGGCGGTTGTACTTGATGGTATCGGCCATAAAGTTGTAGGCCATAATATGGCCGAAAAATCTCCTGCTGAAGTCTTCTTCTATGTAATCCGTGCGCATGATCTCGTAATCATCGGGGAAGGTGATGATGTTGGAGTGCATCACAAATACCAGCAGATCGCCTGAAAACTTGATCTGAAATTCCAGTTCACTGATGTTGCGGTACTCAATCACCACATCCGAATTATATTTGGTGATCCGTTCTGTCAGTTCTTCCACAAGCTCAATCGAGATCTCCTTCATGCGCTCAAAGGTCTCCTTGGTATGGCGGTAGATCGCTTGTTTGGTAGCGGATTTCTGCTGCAGGCCTGTTATAATATCATCGAGTCTGTCTTTCATAATCTTCAAGGGTAATCATTATTATTTTGGTCGGATTTAATTTGTACTCTACAAAATTGCAAATTGTTCTTAAACAAATCGTTATACCCTAACAATCAATACTTTAAATTAAAGAAAGCTTACAGTATTTTCTGTATTTCTTCCTGATTCATCCCGGCCAGTTGCTGCAGCACGGAGGCAGTATCCTGCGCGTAAGCAGCCGGTGCAGTCACTGTAGCGCAGGTCCCTATACCTGCTCCCCGGAATGCCACCTGCCGGATGCCGGGTCGGGATGTTGCACTTTGCAACAACATCGCCTGTGCCTGGGGCAGCTCAAACACTTCAGCCACACTGTTGACGGCACCCGCAGGTACATGCTGCCTGTGCAATGCCTCCAGCAAGGGCTCCCGTTCCTGCTGCCCGATCAGCTCCGCCAGTTTCCCGTTGACAGCCTGGCGGTGCTGCACCCGGGCGCGGTTGGTGGCAAAGGCCGGATCATCTGCTATACCTGCAGCGCCCAGCACCTGGCAGAGCCTCCGGAACTGCCGGTCATCGCCCACCGCCAGCACCAGCTGGCTGCCATCGCCGGTCGTAAATACACTGCCGTAAGGCACGATGTTAGGATGCTCGGAGCCCATCCGCTGCGGATTATGCCCGGCCACCAGGTAGTTGGTCGCCTGGTTGGCCAGCGCCGATACGGCCGCCTCCAGCAACGACACCGTCACATACTGCCCTTCTCCGGAACGCTCCCGCAGGTATAGCGCCGTCAGTATACCTTCCTTTAACTGATGGGCCGCCAGCACATCCACCAGGGCGACCGGCATCTTGGTAGGCAGCCCCCCGGCTTCTCCGTTCATGTACATAAAGCCGCTCTCTGCCTGCACGACAGCATCGTATCCGGCCCGGCTGTCCTGGGCGCCATACCCGGTTATGTGCCCGTAGATCAGCCTGGGGTTTAGCCGGCTGAGGGTCGCATAATCGACCTGCAGCTTTTCGGCATCGCCGGGCTTGTAGCTGGCAATGACCACATCTGCATTGACTGCCAGCCGGTGCAGGGCCGCCAGCGCCGGCGGATCGGTGATGTCGAGCGCTACAGACTGCTTGCCCCAGTTAGCCGCTGAAAAGTAGGCGGAAATATCGGTGGCCGCGTCTTCGGTGGGTAATTTCCATTTGCGGGTCACGTCGCCCTGCGTAGCGGCATTCTCTATTTTGATGACGGTGGCTCCCAGTTCCGCAAAGAATTGCCCCACGCTGGGCCCGGCCAGCACGCTAGCCAGCTCCAGCACCCGTAAATTTTTAAAAACAGCCGTTGCCATGCCGCTGTGATGTTTGGTTTTCGATGGGATTCATAGAGGTCCGAAGGTTTAGGTATACCTGCATGGGG
>NZ_JSYF01000123.1:0-5995 GCF_054824225.1 Pontibacter sp. HJ8 | reverse complement strand
GTAACAGCACAGCAATGCAACTGATAGAAGTTTCCACACCCGAGCTGGCAGAAGAGTTTCTGCAAGTACAGATCAGGTTGTACAAGAAAGACCCCAACTACATCCGGCCGCTGGACAAGGATATCCACCAGGTATTCGATCCGAAAAAAAACAAGTTGCTGCGCGATGGTGAAGCCATCCGCTGGATCGTGCGTGATAAAAGCGGAACAGCTGTAGGAAGGGTGGCGGCTTTTATCAACAACAAAACGGCCAAAACCTTTGAGCAGCCGACCGGAGGCATGGGATTCTTTGACTGCATCAACGATCAGCAAGCAGCCAATTTGCTTTTTGAGGCCTGTCGGACCTGGCTCCAGGAACGGGGTATGGAAGCCATGGACGGGCCCATCAATTTCGGGGAACGGGATAAGTGGTGGGGACTTATGGTGGATGGATTCCTGCCGCCAACCTACTGCATGAACTACAATTATCCATACTACCAGCAATTGTTCGAGCAGTATGGTTTTCAGCTGTACTTCAATCAATACGTCTACTACCGCACGGTAGAAGCACCGCTGTCACCTGAATATTATGAGAAGTCACAGCGTATTCTACATGATCCGGAGTATCGTTTCCAGCACCTCGACAAGAACAACCTGGATAAGTATGCCGAAGACTTCCGCGTAATTTATAACAAAGGTTGGGTAAAGCATGAAGGCGTAAAAGCAATGGGAGAAGCGCAGGCGAAATCCATTATGAAATCCCTCAAGCCCGTGCTGGATGAGCGCATCATCTGGTTTGCATATTACAAAGGGGAACCTGCCGGATTTTTCATCGCCATACCTGAGCTGAACCAATTGTTTAAGTACACCAATGGCAAACTGGACCTTTGGGGCAAACTAAAGTTTATTTTCCATCGCTGGCGTGGTGCCTGCAAGACCATGTATGGCATCGTCTTTGGCATCATACCCGAATGCCAGGGCAAGGGCGTGGAAGCTGCACTGGTGGTCTCAGCCTCCAAACTGGTACAAGGCAACCCGAGCATACCTTACCAGGACCTGCAAATGAACTGGATCGGGGACTTCAACCCGAAAATGATGAAGGTGGTAGAACAGGTGGGAAGTACTGTCCTGAAGACGTATGTTACCTACCGCTTTCTTTTTGACAGAACAAAAGAGTTTAAGCGTGCACCAATCATCCGGTAAGTTGTGCGGAAGGTATAGATTAACGGCATGGATTCTCTGACACAAATAGTTTTAGGCGCTGCTGTAGGAGAGGCTGTTGCCGGCAAAAGGCTGGGCAACAAAGCCTTGCTCTGGGGCGCCATTGCCGGCACCATACCTGACCTGGACGTCCTGGCGAACCCCTGGCTGGACGCGGTAGAGCAACTGAGTTTTCACCGCTCCATTACGCATTCTTTCTTTTTCGCCGTTCTCATTTCGCCGCTGCTGGGCTGGCTCTTGCGGCGCCTCTACCGGAACGAAGAGGCAACTTTCCGCGACTGGACGCTGCTCTTCTTCCTGGGCTTCACCACCCACGCCATCCTCGACAGTTTTACTACCTGGGGTACGCAACTGTTCTGGCCCTTTAGCAATTACGGGGTGGCCTTCTACAACATCTTCGTTGTAGACCCGCTCTACACGGTTCCATTCCTGTGTTTTGTGGTGGCAGCAGCTTTCTATAACAGGAAGAGCAGCAAGCGGCGCATGCTCAATTATACCGGGCTGGCTATCAGCACGGCGTATATTCTCTTTTCCTTCGTTGCCAAAGCTTACGCCAACGATGCCTTTGAAGAGAGCCTGCAGCACCAGCACATCGGCTATACCTCCTATATCAGCAAACCAACCCCGCTCAACACCCTGTTCTGGGCGGTCACGGCCGAAAGTGAAAACGGATTCTACACCGGCTTTTATTCCCTGCTGGATAAGGACAAGCAGATCAGGTACAATTTTGAGCCGCGCCAGGAGCATTTACTGGAGGGGTACCGCGGCCATCCGAAACTGGAACGGCTGTTGAAGATCACCAAGGGTTATTATGTGATAGAAAAAGCCGGCAAAGGCATCTACATAAAAGACCTCCGCTTCGGACAGTTTGATGGCTGGCAAAAAGGAAAGGGGCAGTACGTATTTGTGTACCACGTCTGGCGGAACGATAGAGGAGAACTGGAGTTCAAAGAGATCAATAACCGGCCCCAAATTGACAACAACTACCTGAAGGCATACTTGAACCGGATCATGGGAAACAAGCAATAACAAAAGCTTACTGCACCGGGTACTTTTTAGAGTCAGCAGATAGCGGTATAGGTGTCTGAATCTTACATTCGTTAAACGAACAGCAATCAGCCTATAATGGGAAATAAAGTGAACAAAGAAACGACACAGAACAGGTGGCTGCTCACAGGTAAGAAAGCAGTCATAACCGGTGGATCCAAAGGGATTGGAGCTGCTGTAGTGGAAGAATTCATTGCTTTGGGTGCCGAAGTACTGGCCGTAGCCCGAAAAGAAGCAGACCTGCAAAGCTTACAGAAGCAGTTCCCGGAAAGGCTGCAGGTGCTCGCTGCCGACGTGAGCACATCGGAAGGGCGTACAGTGCTTGTAGAGAAAATTGAAGCTACCTGGGGAGCGCTGGACATACTGGTGAACAATGTCGGCACCAACATTCGCAAGCCTGCCACAGCCTATACCGCAGAAGAATTCGACTTTGTGATGAACACCAACCTGCGCTCGGCATTTGAACTGAGCCGCCGGTTACACCCGCTGTTGCAGCAATCGGAGCAGGGCAATGTCATCAATGTAACATCGGTTGCAGGGCTGACGCATGTGCGCACAGGCGCCATCTACGGCATGACCAAAGCGGCACTGGTGCAACTGACCAGAAACCTGGCTGCGGAATGGGCGCAGGATGGCATCCGGGTGAATGCCGTGGCTCCCTGGTACATCAGTACACCGCTGGCTCAGACGGTGCTGCAAAACGAAACCTACTACAACGAAGTTATCAGCAGAACACCCATGAAAGTGGTCGGCAAACCGGAAGATGTAGCCAGTGCCATTGCGTACTTCTGCATGCCGGCAGCCGCTTATATCACCGGCCAGACCCTTGCCGTGGACGGAGGTTTTACCATCAATGGATTTCACCCTGCCTGAACCTGAAAAAAGCAGCCTAAAACGCCTTTTAAACAGGTAAACTATACCTGATAAAGCTGGTTTGTTAATGCAATTTTCCCTACTTTTGTAAGAGAAGGCTGCAGGAGCGCACCTCATATTTTTTGCGCTCTTCCTAACTCAAAATGCATGGCAACGAACCGACTGCTTTTATTCCTCAGCACTGCTCTGCTGTTTCTGTTTTTCACTTCCTGCAAACCTCTTTGTCCCATCAGCGCCTGCCAGGTACGCATGGTGCACAGTCACGGCAGCGAAGAACAATTCAGGGGCATGCCGTTTTACAAAAAACAAAATCCCAAGATAGGAGAGAGCCTGCCCAAACAAAAAGGGGAGACGGTGAAAAGGGACAACGACAAAAGCAAACGCAAGAATTAGTATCAAGGCGATTTGCCTTAATTGTATAACAACCATAAATTATTTTTTAAACCTTAATCATGAACGAAGGCGAACGAATAATACCGATCAACATTGAAGACGAGATGCGGGGTGCATACATCGATTACTCAATGTCTGTTATCATTTCCAGAGCCTTACCCGATGTAAGAGACGGCCTGAAGCCAGTACACCGACGTGTACTGTACGGTATGTCTGAACTGGGGGTATCTTATAACAAAGCCTATAAAAAATCTGCCAGGATCGTAGGAGAGGTACTGGGTAAGTACCACCCGCACGGTGACTCTTCTGTTTACGAAACGATGGTACGTATGGCCCAGCCCTGGTCGCTGCGCTACATGCTGGTAGACGGCCAGGGTAACTTTGGTTCGATCGATGGTGACTCACCGGCCGCTATGCGTTATACTGAGGCCCGCCTGAAGCGTATCTCCGACGAACTGCTGGCTGACCTGGAAAAGAACACAGTCGATTTTATACCCAACTTTGACGACTCCCTGAAGGAGCCCTCTGTCATGCCTGCCAAATTCCCGAACCTGCTGGTAAATGGCACGTCAGGTATAGCAGTAGGTATGGCAACCAACATGGCCCCACACAACCTGTCTGAGGTTATTGACGGCGTAATGGCCTTCATCGACAATAAAGATATTACCATTGCCGAACTGATGCAATTCATTACGGCCCCGGACTTCCCGACGGGTGGTATCATCTATGGCTACGATGGCGTGAAGTCAGCTTTCGAAACCGGGCGCGGCCGTGTGCTGATGCGCGGACGGGCTATTTTCGAAACAACGTCAACCGGCAAAGAGCAGATCATCGTGACGGAAATCCCGTACATGGTCAACAAATCTTCCCTTATCGAGAAGACGGCCGCTCTCATCAACGAAAAGAAAATCGAAGGTATATCGGACTTACGGGATGAGTCTGACCGCGATGGTCTGCGCATTGTGTATGACCTGAAGCGCGATGCGATGCCGAGCGTAGTGCTCAACAACCTCTACAAGTATACCCAGTTGCAGTCCTCTTTCGGTGTCAACAACGTGGCCCTTGTAAAAGGCCGCCCGATGACGCTCAACCTCAAAGAGCTGATCCATTACTTTGTGGAGCACAGACATGAGGTGGTGATCCGCCGTACGCAGTACGAACTGGAAGAAGCCAGAAAGCGGGCCCACATACTGGAAGGTTTGCTCATCGCGCTCGATAACCTCGATGAAGTGATCAGCCTGATCCGTTCTTCCCGCGATCCGGAAATAGCCCGCAATGGTTTGATGGAGCGATTCAGTTTATCTGAAATACAGGCCCGTGCGATCCTGGATATGCGCCTGCAGCGCCTGACCGGTCTGGAGCGCGACAAGATCCAGGCGGAATACCAGGAGATCATGAAACTGATCGATTACCTGACTTCTGTACTGAACGATGAAGCCCTGCGCATGCAGATCATCAAGGACGAGTTGGCAGAGATCAAAGAGCGTTACGGAGACGAGCGCCGCACTGGCATTGAAGCATCGACAGGGGATATCTCCTACGAAGACATGATTCCGGAAGAAAACATGGTGATCACGATTTCGCATGAAGGCTATATCAAGCGTACCTCTCTGAGCGAATACCGCAGCCAGAGCCGCGGCGGCATCGGATCAAGAGGTGTGGCTGCTTCCAAAGAAAGTGACTTCACGGAACACGTATTCATCGCCAGCACGCACCACCATATGCTGTTCTTTACAGAGTTCGGTCGCGTGTTCTGGATGAAAGTATACGAGATCCCGGAAGGAGGGAAGACTACCAAAGGCCGTGCGATCCAGAACCTGATCAATATCGAGAAGGAGGACAAGGTACGGGCTGTCATCAATGTGCGTGACCTGAAAAACCAGGATTTTGTGCTGAATCACAACCTGGTATTCTGTACCGAAAAAGGCACGATCAAAAAGACGGTGCTTGAAGCTTATTCCCGTCCGCGTACGAATGGTATCAACGCCATTACGATCAACGACGGCGACAGATTGCTGGACGTGCAGCTGACAACCGGCAACAGCGAAATCGTAATTGCCCTGGGATCAGGCAGAGCCATCCGCTTCAACGAAACCCAGGTACGACCAATGGGCCGAAATGCCGCCGGGGTGCGGGGCGTAACGCTTGCAGGTCCGGAGGATAAAGTAGTTGGTATGGTTTGTGTTGAGAATGAAAAAACCGAACTGCTTGTTGTTTCAGAAAATGGTTTCGGAAAGCGCTCTTTGTTAGACGAATACCGTATAACGAACCGCGGTGGCAAAGGTGTGAAAACGCTGAACGTTACTGAGAAAACCGGTTCACTTGTTGCTATCAAGGGTGTGGTAGATACCGATGATCTGATGATCATCAACCGTTCAGGCATTACCATCAGGCTTCGTGTCGCAGATATCCGCGTCATCGGACGTGCGACACAAGGTGTTCGCCTGATCAAAATAAATGAAGGTGATCAGATCTCCTCAGTG
>NZ_JSYF01000013.1:0-13916 GCF_054824225.1 Pontibacter sp. HJ8 | reverse complement strand
AAAGATTTGCGAGATAAAGCAGATAATGCCACTGCAAGATTGAATAGCTTTATTGATAAGGGATTAAATGATAAAGACCCTCAGGTCAGGGCACTTTTAAAAGGATTCGGAAAAGATTTGAATGTATGTTCTAAGCGCTTAGAAAATGAAATAATACTTTTTTCTAAACTATATTCTGAAGGGTTTTATGGCTTTGAACAAGTTGCCCTACATCACTATTTTTTTACAAAAGATATTCAGGAGCTAGAAAATGCGGTAAAAATAGTAAAAATCATTCCAGAATCAGTAGATGGAGCCTTAATAGGAATTAACTATATGAAGTCTAGTGTATCAAGAATCCCTAATAAGTATGCTGTGCTGAAAGAAGCTAAAATGGGCTTGCTTGACGTAATAGATTTGATAATTAATGAACTTTCAGAATCAAAGATAATGGCAATCGCATTTAAAGAAAAAGCAAGATTAGCGAAATGAAAATACCTATATTGAATGTGGCAGGTAAAATGCTTGAATCTAAATCTACTGCATTCAATCAAGTTCGTCTTGGGTGAACAATCCTGTACTCCGAGAATTGACATAAGTTATATTCAAGCCCATTAGTACAAAATAAGCCGTGAAAACAATTGACTTTAATTGAAGTCAAAAACTTACCAATCTTAAATTCATAATCCTCCACCCACATGGAAGATACCAATACCGCTACTACCGCAGCTTCCGAAAATGTGCAGTTGGAAGGTGGTACCTATGAAATCCTGCGCAGCCGTCTGCAGAAAAGCGGCACCGAGCTACGCGCACAGCTTGAGCAACTGAACCAGGAGCGGAAGAGCGTTTTCGGGGCCATCGAGACGAAGCTGATCACTACCGAGCGCATCACCACCGACAACAACTGCGTGCCCTGGGACATGGTGCCGGTGGGCTATACCTTGCTCTTTGGCTACAACGTATACCTCGGCCTCAAGTCAGAGGTGGAGCTGTCAGATGTGTTTGGCGTCTATACCTACGAAGGCCATGCTTTCCACCGGCAGCCGCTGGATATGCTGCAGGATAAAACCTTTGCAGAGGACTTCCAGAAGCTCTACAAATACTACAAGAATACCCAGTTCGTCAAGTTCGCGGTTATCGGAAACTACCTGTACATGGTGTTCCGGGTCGGCAAGGGTGTGAACGATATCAAGACCTTCAAGTGGCTGCTGCAAGGCAACTCGATCACCTACATCGATAACCGCAGCGACCACGAGTTTGTATACCCCAATCAGCACGATTTCACCTGGAGACGCGCCACACGCGAGGCACAACGCAAAGGCAAGTTCCCGCACGTATCCATCGAGGACAAGGTGTTTGTGGAAACCGTAGGGGGTGATCTGACCATCAAAGTAGAAGACAATACTGATTCCGGGCACGGCATTTATGCGGAAGAGGTCGCGGACAAGGACCAGACGCTCGATGATTCGGAGATCTACTATGCCATCCTGGGTAATATCATCCTGCTGAAGATCCGGCCTTACCGGGAAAACAACTACCGCTACATCGTCTTCAACTCCAAGCTGAAAGAGGCGCGCCGCATCGACGCCTTAGAGCATAGTTGCGTGCTGCTGCCAGACGGGCAGGGCATCATCTACGCCTACGGCTATTACCTGCAGACGGGCGAATTTAAAGCTTTCGAAAACAACCTGCAGGACATGCTCTTCGAGAAGCGCATCGCCTCTCCGAACGGCGAGGATTTCCTGTATGTGTTCTACAACAAAGAGTCCAGCGTATACCTGTTGCTGTCCTACAACCTGATCACGCAGCAGATCGAAACGCCGATCATCTGCCATGGCTACGCCATCTACGAGAACGGGGAGCTGTGCTATTTTCGGGCCGATGAGGAGGCGCAGAAGCACCACGCCATTCAGATCTGGCAGACGCCCTACATCGGGCCCAACTTTACCATACCGGTTACGCAGGAGTCCTACCTCTACAAGATCGGCAACAAGGACATTGTGCGGGCCATGGCCGAGAGCAACGAAGTGCTGTCGCTCCTGTACAAGGATGATTCCTATGCCAACCTATACCTGGATCTGATCAAGAAAACGACAGATGTACTGGATGCCTATCACTGGCTTAACCGTGCCGAAACCTACAACCTGGCAGCCCCGATTTCGGCTATCCGACAAACGGCCACCGCGGCAGTAGAGGAGTATGAAAAGGTGCTCAGCATCAAGAAGAACACCCAGGCGCAGATCAGTCAGGTGCTGGGGCAAGCCGACGCGCTGATCCAGACGCTGAAGCACAAGAAGGCAGAGAGCATCAACGACTACGTGCTATACCTGTCCGATCTGCGGGATATACGCGGCGAGGTGATATCGCTCAAAGAATTGCGGTATACCGACCTGCCAACCATTGAGAAATACGAAACGCTGCTGCAGACTTTTGCCCAGGAGACAGCCAACGGAGCCGTTGAGTTTTTACTACAGGCCAATGCACTCGCACCTTACGAGAAAAAGGTAAAGGAGATAAACACGGCCATCGAAGGTATAGCGAAAGTGGTAGAGGCTGATGCGACCGACAAGGAAATCGCGGCGGTGTCGGCGGAGCTGGAAATGCTGATCGATGTGGTGAGTAACCTCAAGATCGAAGACGCCACCCAGACCACCCGCATCATCGATACCATTTCGGCTATTTACGCCATCTTCAACCAGACCAAAGCCACCCTGCGCCGCAAGCGCAAGGAGCTGCTGAGTCAGGAAGGCAAGGCGGAATTCAATTCCCAGATCAAGCTGATCAGCCAGAGCGTGGTCAACTACCTCGATGTGTCGGACTCGCCCCAGAAGTGCGAAGAATACCTGGCTAAGCTGATGGTACAGCTGGAAGAACTGGAAGGCCGCTTCCCGGATTTTGACGAGTACATCGAGCAGCTCACTGTAAAGCGGGAAGAGATCTACAGCGCTTTTGAGTCGAAGAAGGTACAGCTGCAGGAAGCGCAGAACAAGCGCGCTGGCAGCTTGCAGCAAGCGGCCGATCGTATCCTGAAAGCCGTGCAGAACCGGGCCGGCAAACTGACCTCTGTGAATGAGATCAACGGCTATTTCGCCTCCGACCTGATGATTGAAAAGGTGCGGAGCACGGTGGAGGAGTTGCTCAGGATCGGTGACACGGTAAAAGCTGACACCATTCAGAGCCGCCTCAAAACACTGAAGGAAGACGCTGTTCGCCTACTCAAAGACAAGCAGGAGCTGTTTGTGGAAGGCGCCAATATCCTGAAGTTCGGCAAGCACCAGTTCACGGTCAACACCCAGCCATTGGAGCTAAGCGTAGTGCACCGCGATGACGCCATGTACTACCACCTCACCGGCACCAACTTCTTCGAGAAGATCACCGATGAATCGTTCCTGAGCTACCGCCCGGTGTGGGAGCAGACGCTGGTGTCGGAAAACAACCAGGTATACCGCGCCGAGTACCTGGCCTTTAAAATACTGGAAGCAGCACAGGACAAAGGTATAGCAAGCCAGCAATCAGAGAACAACCTCAAACTCCTGACTGTCGACGAACTGCACAAACTCACCGCAACGGAACTGACCGAGTATGTGAACAAATTCATGGCTGTTCGTTTCAACGAAGGCTATATGAAAGGCGTGCACGACCATGACGCGGCTCTTATTCTAGGTGCCTTGATTCGCCTGATCAAGACAGCCGATTTGCTCCGCTATACCTCCATCGACAGGGCCTGCGCGCAACTCTACTGGAAAGTTTTTGTGCCGCAATCAAAGAAGAAAATGCTGACGCACCAGCTCAAAGGGATAAGCGCCATTTTGCAGGTCTTCCCCGACACGCATCAGTTTGACGAAGTGAAGGCCGATCTGCAGCAGGAGTTGTATACCTTTCTACAGGAGACCGGGCTGTGTAAAGACGCAAATGCAGCGGAAGCAGGAGAATACCTGTTCTACGAACTCACCCGCGGCAACCACTTCGTCATCGACAGCCAGGCCGATGTCCTGTACGACAGCTTCAAACATTTCCTGACGGAGCGGAAGGTGCAGCATACCTACGAAGAGTCGGTCAAGGCGCTGCAGGAAAATACGGACCACCAGTTTGAACTCATCCAGCATTGGCTCAAGGCCTACCTGGCCCAGAGCGGACAACAGGATAAAGCCGATTTTGTAGCCGAAGTAGCTACTTTGCTATTGACCGACAGCTACAATCCGCTGCAGGTAGTGCACACCGTGCTGAAGGAAAATCTGCAAGGCATGCAGGGCGACCACCAACAGGTGCAGGGGCAGCAATACCAGCTGCACTATCACCAATTCATGTGCCGGCTGCGCGACTATACCTTCGGCACCGCCACCGCTTTTACAGCTTTCACGGAGCTCAAAAAGAACCTGACCCAGCAGGCCGAGCAGCAGCTGCGCCTGAACGAGTTCAAGCCGCGGGTGCTTTCCTCATTTGTGCGCAACAAGCTCATCGACCAGGTATACCTGCCGCTGATTGGCGCCAACCTGGCCAAACAGATCGGCGCGGCAGGGGAGACCAAGCGCACCGACCTGATGGGCATGCTCTTGCTGATCTCGCCGCCGGGTTATGGTAAGACGACGATCATGGAGTACATCGCCAACCGCTTGGGTATTATCTTTATGAAGATCAACGGTCCGGCCATCGGGCACCAGGTAACAGCGCTGGACCCGAAAGAGGCACCTAATGCCGCTGCCCGCGAAGAGTTGGAGAAGCTGAACCTGTCCTTCGAGATGGGCGATAACGTGATGATCTATCTCGACGATATCCAGCACTGTAATCCGGAGTTCCTGCAGAAGTTCATCTCGCTCTGCGACGCGCAACGCAAGATTGAAGGCGTGTACAAAGGCCGCAGCAAAACCTACGATTTCCGGGGCAAGAAGGTATGCGTCGTGATGGCCGGCAACCCTTACACCGAGACTGGGGAGAAGTTCCGCATCCCGGACATGCTCGCCAACCGCGCTGACATCTACAACCTGGGTGATATCATCGGCGACACGGAAGACGTGTTCAAGTTGAGTTACATCGAAAACTCGCTTACTTCCAACACCGTGCTGGCGAAGCTGGCGGCCAAAAGCCAGAAGGACATCTATACCTTGTTGCAACTGGCCGAAACCGGCAACAGCGAAGGACTGGAGTTCGAAGGCAACCACTCGGCAGCCGAGCTCAACGAGTACGTGTTGGTGCTCAAGAAGCTACTCAAGATCCAGGACGTGATCCTGAAAGTGAACCTGGAGTACATCCGTTCCGCGGCGCAGGCCGACGAATATAGAACCGAACCGGCTTTCAAGCTGCAGGGTTCTTACCGCAACATGAACAAGCTGGCCGAGAAGGTCATGCCAATTATGAACGACCAGGAACTACAGACGCTCATCCTCTCGCACTACGAAGCCGAGTCGCAGACGCTCACCACCGGTGCTGAAGCCAACATGCTCAAGTTCAAGCAGCTGATCGGCATCATGACCGAGGCGGAGGCGCAGCGCTGGGAAGATATCAAGGCCACCTTCGTCCGCAACAACCGCCTCAAAGGCTTCGGCGGCAACAACCAGGTCGGGCAGGTGCTGTCCGAAATGGAGAACATCTCGGGTGGACTGGCAGGTATAAAAGAAGTGCTCAGCCAGTTTAAGCCAAGCAGGCTGGAGACAGCAGAGGAGGTGTAAGGTATAGCGGAGGTAAACAGAAAGCCCCTGCAGGTATATACCTGCAGGGGCTTTCTGTTTTGATGTTTTAATACTTTAAAAACCCGTTTCGTCGGCACTCGGGCCGTAGCTGCCTGGTATGGGAATGTCGAGCAGGCGGAGGTACACGCCCAGCTGCGCGCGGTGGTGGATGATCTGCGAAATGGACATGCGGATGACATCGGCCTTGGAAGAGGTGCTGTAGATCTGGTCGCCTTCCCGCAAAGTCCACGGTTGATCCAGTTGCTCGTCTTGTGCCTCGGCCAGGGCAGCTTTTCCTTCGGCCTGTGATTTCTCGAAATACGCCACGAGTTCTTCGGTGTTGGCTATTTTCACAGGTTGGTAAGGATTTTGGGCAAAATCCAGTTCGTCGGTCGTCAGAGCCATTTTGATCCAGGCAGGCAGTTCTGCTACGTGCGTTGCCAACCGGATCATGCTCATACTTTTGGGGTGAGGCTGCCAGTCGTACTTGTCTGCGGGTACGCGCTCGAGCATTTTGCGGGTCGTTTGAGCTTCCTGCTCCAGCTCTTTGGTGAACAATTCAATCAGGGTCATGGAGGTTACGGTCATAGTTTTATTTTTTAGTTTAGGACAAAGATTCTATGGCCCACTGACAACCCTATGGCAGTGTACTTTTGAAGCTGAAAATATTTTTAGTAATTGACCGGCAGCAGCTTCATGTAGTCGCCCAGCACGATATGGTCTTTCTTCTCAAAAGGCTGCTCGGTGCTTCTGATCTTCAGGATGCGCGACACCCGGAAGTCACGGTACTCGTGCCGCAGGTGACACCAGGCGATCAGGTGCCAATTCAGCGCGTAGAACACCAGCCCGATGGACTCTACCAACCGAGCGCTTACTTCCTCTTTGTTGTTCTTGTAGGCTAGGTCCACCATCACCTTTGCGGCAATGGCATGCTGCAGGGCAGCCAGGTAATCGGAATTTAGTTGAAAGCAGGCCGGGATCTGCAACCGGATGTTATTGGTCAGCATTTCGAGCTTTTCCTTCTGTGAGGCCTTCAGCACGTTTTTGACTTTGGTGAGGGCACTGGAATAATGCTCCTGGATCGACCTATCGGCGAAACCGTAGACCATCGCTTCCATCAAAAGCAGCGCGCTGGCCTCTTCGGAGCTGAAGGAAACCGGCGGCAGGAAGTAGCCCTGCACGATAAAGTAGCCCTTGTGCTGCTCGAAGCTCACCGGCACGCCTTGCTCGCCGAGCGCCTTCACATCGCGGTACACGGTGCGGACACTGATCCCGAACCGCTCGGCAATCTGCTCTGCCGTTACGTACTTCTTCGACTGCAGCAGCGTCAGGATACCAAAGAGCCGGTCAATTCTGTTCATCGTTTTAGAGCGAGGGTAAGGTTGCAAAGGTAAAAGATGGCGCTCCCGGTTTGCCTGTTTAAGTGAGATCTTTTAAGTATACGAAAACATTTCTTCCGGCTATACCAATTCTTGCTCCACAGCAGAAACGGAAGCGGCAAGTTGTTCCTGCAGGCTAAGGATGCTGCCCAACCCTTTGAAATATACCCGCTGCATGCGTTCCGCGACCAATACTGTCTGGTTGATCAGCGCATTCAGTTCTTCTCCCTGAAGAGCATCGGCCGACACCCATACCAGTTCTTCCTGAAGCAGGTATTGGCGCACGGACTGTGTCGTATCGATGTTCTGTAGCGCAGGGAATACGAGAGCATCTGCCTCCTTCAGAATGGAATCAAACGCACCACGGTGGCTTCGGAAGTCTGCTGCAAACGCTTTTGCCTCCTGCTCTGTCAGGTGATTCCCTTTGCTGATGACCGCATCCAGAGAGTTTTGTAGGTTCTGCTGCTCCTGTTGCCATTTTCTATAATGCTCCAACCAACTCATCAGGAAGGTATAGCGCTGCAGCAGCTCCTCTCTTTTTTCCGGTTGACCTTCTGTCAGCAGGTAATGCACGGCAAACACGTTGGTGTCAAACTGCGCATACCAGGCTTCATCGGCCTCAAATACCAGCAGGCGCTGCTCCAGCAATGCCTGTGCTTCATGTGCTTCGTAAGTAAATCCGTTGCTGAGCGCGTACGTCTTGCGCTTGTCCTGTTTCTGAAGGATAAGCGTGAGTGTCTGGATATCCTTGTAACGTCCCAGCAATTCTTCCATCTTTTTCTGCAGACCTTCCCCATAAAGTGCTTGCAGGGCGGCTGGCAACTGGGCAGGAGTTATACCTGCAGCCGCTACCAATACCTGTAGATCTGACAGGTCCAGGTCGGAGAGCAAGCGGTTGTCGTAGACGCCCAGATAGTGGGGTTTATAGGTGGTTTCCTGCTGCTCTGCATCTACAAATGTTTGTACTTCCTCGGCCGGCGTAAATTTGATATTCGGATGCAGCTGCAGGTTTACCCGCAGCAGGTTTTGTGTAACAGTTTCTGCCAAATCCTGCGGCTCCTCGAACAGAAGCCAGGGCGAACGGTCATCTTCTATACCTGCAATGTATACAGCTTTGGCGTTTTGCTCCCGCTTACTATTGGAAGGGTGGCTGGCATACATCTCGGCTAGATGACCCTCTTTATCCTCAAATATAAAATGATTACCAGGTGTGGTTGGTTTTTTGTTTTCCAGCAGCGCCTCCTTAAACCCTTTCCGATGCCGGATCAGGTAATCCATGGCCTGGTTGTGGTGGTAGAACAGGTTGGTGGTATAGATCTTGTTGTCGATGGCGGTGGAGAGGTGGCTGTTGGAATGACTAAATGCTTCGCTGGCAGGCCCCAGGCGGTAGAGGGCGTTGACGATGGCATCGCTTCCGGTTACGCTCACGGCAACACGGTCCGCGTTGTATTCCATCTGGCGGGAGAGGGAGGCGTGCACCAGGTTGATGCCCTGGTAAATGAAGGCCATGAACTTGCGGATCAGCCACACAACGGGCATGAGCAGCCAGCCAAAGATGGCCAGCTGTATGTTCGTATGCTTCCACTTTTCCAGCAACTCATCCCATTTGTCGCGTTCGTACACCATGCCGTGGATGATGCGGTTGGCCATGTACACATAGCTGCCCAGCTTCATGCTGCTTTGCGAAAAGTGCCCGAACTCATGCGCCAGAACTGCCTTGAATTCGCTCAGGTTAACGGCATTCACGAGGCCCAGCCCGATCAGCAGGTTCTTCTTCACCGGCAGGAAAAGGCTCAGGATGGTGCTGTTGTAGAAAACACACGCATTTATCTCGTGGTTTACATAGACCTTGTGCGGCAGCGGGGCATTGGTTTCTTCACAAAGTTGCCTGATGAAAGCGAACAGGCGCGGGTGCTCTTCCTCTGTCACTTCTATGTTCAGCGGGTTATTAGTGTCGTGCTTCTTGAAGAGAAACTTGAGCAAAAAGCCAAACAGCATACCAGCCATACCGATAGCACCCGCTTTCAGCAGGATAGTCCACCTGTTAACATCCTCCATCGGGTAGCTGATGGCCAGGTAGAGCAGGTAACCGGCTACAGCCACCAGGGCCAGGTATAGAACCAGAAAAACTACCATCGCCAACAGCACATACACGACCTGGCTTTTGTAAGAAGAAGAAGGTTGCGTATACCCATGTGGTATACGCTGAGGACTTTCAGGGTAGAAGTGTTTCATAATAAAAAGGGTTGGATAGGGTAATATCTTATACCTTAAATATAACTATAGATCCAATTTTTCCTCCTTGTTTCCTAAAAAAATCACATAGAAAAATAACTTTCACTATAATAGGCCCCGGCTAATGTCTACCCTATTGCTAAACAGACAAGCTTATGGATCCCTCCTTTAAAAGTATAGTCTTCAACTCATGAAAACTGTTTTGCATCGGTACGATCTTTTCCTGCTTCTCCGCAAACTCCTGAAGTCTATCAGGTATAGCAATGGCTTCTCCCAATGTATCTTCCATCACCTCTTTGAATTTTGCCGGATGTGCCGTTTCCAGAAAGACCGCAATGGTTGGTTCTGTGGATTCGGCCAGGAATTGCTTGGCTCCGCTGTAAGCCACCGCCCCGTGAGGATCGAGTAAATAGCCGTACTGTTGGTATACCTCGCGTATGGCTTTTCGGGTCTCCTCGTCAGTAGAGGTATAGCCTGTTATGCTTTGCCGGAACTGCTCGAGGTCGCCGCCAAACAAGGCTTCCATGCGGGCATAATTGCTGGGACTACCTACGTCCATGGCATTGCTGATGGTCTGCACTGATGGTTTAGGTGTATACAGCCCCGTTTGCAGGTATAGCGGCACGACATCATTGACATTTGTGGAGGCCACAAAGTGGTGCACCGGCAGGCCCATGGCGGCAGCCAGCAGCCCGCCGGTCAGGTTGCCGAAGTTGCCGCTGGGCACGCTGAACACTAGGGGCTTGCCTTGCTGCTGCAGCTGACCATAAGCATAAAAATAGTAAAATGATTGCGGGATGAGCCGGGCAATGTTGATGCTGTTGGCGGAAGTGAGCAGGTGTTGCCGGTTCATCTCTTTGTCGCCTAAAGCCTGTTTGGCCAGCCGCTGGCAATCATCAAAAGTGCCGTCTACCTCAATGGCGGTGATGTTGTCGCCCCAGGTAGTGAGCTGCTTTTGCTGCAGCGGGCTTACCTTGCCCTTCGGAAACAGGATGTATACCTGTATACCTGGCACGTTGTGAAAGCCGGCGGCCACCGCGCTGCCCGTATCGCCGGAAGTAGCCACGATCACCTTCAACTGATCACTCTTATCGCGGGTAAAGTAGGCCATCAGGCGCGACATAAAGCGGGCTCCCACATCTTTGAAAGCCATCGTCGGGCCATGGAAGAGCTCGAGACTGTAGATGTCCTTTTCCACTTCCACCAGCGGTATCTCAAAGTTCATCGCCTCTTCAACCAGGGGTTTTAGTACCTGGTCCGGCACGTCCTGCTTCAGGAAAGCGGCGGCTACGGTATAGGCAATTTCCTGCAGGGAGAGCTGGTGCAGCTGCTCAAAAAAAGAGGATGGAAGTACAGGTATAGACGCAGGCATGTAAAGGCCTCCGTCCTCGGCCAGTCCTTTCAATACCGCTTGTTGCAAAGGGGCGTATGCTGCTTGTTTATTGGTGCTGATAAAGTGCATTATTGTTTGGCTAAAACGGGTTGTAGAGGTTTGATGACGGGTCCCTGCAGGTTGATCTCAGATACATACACGGTGCTGCCGATGCCTGCCTGCGCTAGCTTTGCCGCCAGGGCGCCGGTTACGTTGTGTGCAATGGTCTGGTTGCTACACAGCGCAAACACGGAAGGGCCGGAGCCGGAAATGCCAAACCCGAGTGCCTGCTGTTCCAGGGCAAGCTGGCGCATTTCCTGAAAGCAGGGGATGAGCATAGCGCGCATCGGCTCGATTACCACATCCTGCATGCTTCGGCTGATCAGGCCCAGGTCGTTGGTACAGAAGCCTGCTACCAGGCCTGCCACATTGCCCCATTGCGTAACGGCGTCCCGAAGCGGTATGTGCGTCTTGAGGATCTGCCGCGCTTCCCGGGTCGGGATCTCTACATGCGGGTATACCAGCGCACAAGCCAAACCTGCCGGAACCGGCAGCCGGACAACATCCAGGGGAGCATAGCTGCGCACCAGCACCAGGCCACCCAGCAGGGCAGGAGCCACGTTATCGGCGTGTGCATTGCCACAGGCCAGCCGCTCGCCCTCCATCGCGAAGGGCAGTAACTGTTCCCTTGTCAGGGGCTGGCCCATCAACTCATTGATAGCCACCAGGCCGGCAACGGCACTGGCAGAACTGGAACCAAGGCCGCTGCCGAAGGGCATCTGCTTGTACAATTCGATACTTACCCCCTGCGCTATACCTATATGCCGGAGGTAGTTGATCACCACAGCACTCACCGTGTTCTTTTCCGGGTCGCGGGGCAGTCGGCCTTCGTCCCCCTCCAGCACATCCAGCGTTACCTGACCGCTGTCGTTGAGGTGCATGATCACTTCATCGCCCGGTGCATTTACGGCAAAGCCCAATACATCGTATCCGCAGCTCACGTTGGCTACAGTAGCCGGTGCAAACACTTTTATCGATTTCATAAGTTTAAGTTTAATGAGTTTACTGCGCTGCCACCCGAACCAGATCTGCGAATACGCCGGCCGCTGTTACTTCGGCTCCTGCGCCAGGCCCTTTGACCACCATCGGATTCAGGCGGTAGCGATCGGTGGTGAACGAGATGATGTTGTCGCTGCCGGTGAGGTTGTAAAAAGGATGTTCCGGGCCAGCCATGATCAGTTCTACTTTTACATTCCCATTTTCCAGGGTGCCCACATAGCGCAGCACTTTATTGGCTGCTGCAGCCTCTTCTTTCAATCTGGCAAAATAAGCTTCGGCTTTCTCCAGCTCCTGGTAAAAAGCTTCCACAGAGGGGGCTGCTATACAGCTTTCCGGTAATACAGGCTGAATCTGTACATCCTTCAGTTCGAGCGGCAAACCGGTTTCACGGGCCAGGATGAGCATTTTGCGGGCAAAGTCAAGCCCACTGAGGTCATCGCGCGGATCTGGCTCGGTATAGCCTTGCCGTTGTGCCTCCCTGACCACTTCGGCAAACGTACGCGAGCCTTTGTATTCATTGAAGATAAAGGAGATGGTGCCTGAAAGGATAGCTTCGATCCTGAGTACCTGGTCGCCGCTGATGAGCAGGTCCTGCAGTGTCTTGATGATCGGCAGACCTGCTCCTACATTGGTCTCAAAAAAATAGTCTACGCCATACCTGCGCACCACCTGCTTGTCCTGATGGTAGTCCGGGAAGGAGCCGCAGTTGCGGATCTTGTTGCAGGTAACCACCGAAAAGCTTTGCTCAAAGAGCTGCCTGTAGCTGTTGGCTACGGCTACACTGCCGGTATTATCAATAAAAACCGAGTTGGGCAGGTTGAGTGCCACCGCCTGCTCTATAAACTGGTCCAGGTTGCTCTGTTCTCCCTCCGCCTGCAGGGCCTGCTGCCAGCTATTTAAACTGATGCCATCGCGGTTCCAGAGCATTTTTCTGCTGTTGCAAACGCCTGCCAGGTTGATCTTCAGGTGGCGGCTGGATTGCAGGAATTCCTGGTGCTGTTCCAGTTGCTTGAGCAGGGTGGCGCCGATGTTTCCAGTGCCGCAGCAGAATACGTTCAGCGTTTTGACGGGCGATAGAAAGAGCGCATCGTGCACTGAGTTCAGGGCCTTCGATAAGTCAGCGCTGCTCACCACGACCGAGATGTTGAGCTCGGAGGAACCCTGCGCAATGGCGCTCACATTCACGCCGCTGCGGCCCAGCGCGCTGAACAATTTGCCCGATAAGCCGATGGCCTTTTTCATGTTTTCCCCAACCACAGCCAGCACGCTATACCCGGTTTCAACCACTGGTCTGGAGAGCTTTCCGGTTACCAGCTCGTATTCGAACTCCGCTTCGATCGCCTTGCTGGCAACGGGTGCTTCATCCGGCGATACGGCGAGCGTGATGCTGTGCTCGGAGCTGGCCTGGGTGATCAGGATAACATTTACCCCTACCTGGGCCAGCGCTGTGAACAGCCGGCCACTGAAGCCTTTATGCCCTACCATGCCACCACCCTGTATGGTGAGCATACTCACAGCCGGAATAGAAGTGATGCCTTTTACAAGCGAGCCGTTCACAGAAGCCTGCGCGCTGATGGCTGTTCCTGCAAAGGAGGGGTTGAAGGTGTTCTTGACCACGATGGGTATCTTTCTGGCGATCGCGGGGAGCATGGTAGGCGAATGCACGACCTTGGCACCAAAGTAGGAAAGCTCGATCGCCTCGTTGTAAGACAGCTGTTTAAGCGGGAAGGCCTTCTTTACCAGTCGTGGATCGGCGGTCATGAAACCGTCGACATCGGTCCAGATCTGCACCTCTGCCGCACCAACAGCCGCTCCTACCAGGGTAGCCGTATAGTCGGAGCCACCACGGCCCAAGGTCGTAGTATTGCCCTGCTCATCGGAGGCTATAAAGCCGGTAATGACCGGAACTTCCCCCTTGTGTTGCTTGAAAAATGCTTGTACCTGCCGACTGGTAAGTTCCTCGTTTACGGTAGCTTTTCCATAGTTGCTGTCGGTTTTGATCAGCTGCCGTGCGTCGGCAAAGACCGCCCGGAGGCCATGCTGTTTCAGCACGTGTGTGATGGTGTAGTTGGAGCAGAGTTCTCCGTAGGCGGCCACCCGGTCGCGTATGCGGGCGGATGCTTCTCCCAAAGCCCGGACGCCGGCCAGCAATTCCTCCAGCTCATTGAAGTATAGCCTGAGGCCCAGTAAAGCGAGGTTCTGATTTTTTACCTCCAGCAGTTCCTT
>NZ_JSYF01000122.1:0-358 GCF_054824225.1 Pontibacter sp. HJ8 | reverse complement strand
CCCCCTTCGAAGGGGGCAGGGGGATGTCTAATCAGTTACTATGAAACATGAAGCTGGCGAGCAGCAATACCAGGCTCCCCTCCTTGGACAAGCGAGAACGCGAGTTCGAAGCTTGCGAGCGTAGCTCTGAGGGGCAGGGACGGTTGGACCCGGTGAAGCCAACGTACGACCTGTTTTAGCTGTAGTACCGGTTGCTATACCTATCCCCGGAATGATGATAGGTATAGCAAAATCCAGTATTTATGAAAAGGCCCTTGCAGACTATGGTCTGCAAGGGCACATATATATGTAGTAGTATACGACCACTTAGGCTGCGGCACTCAATCTGTGGTCTCTGTCCTGCAGCAAAGGCTTTACT
>NZ_JSYF01000121.1:0-12156 GCF_054824225.1 Pontibacter sp. HJ8 | reverse complement strand
TGCTGAAGTTCTCGTTCAGCGTTGGGCGCTCGGCCGCCCGGAAGCGCTCGTTGAGGTTGTTGTCAGGTGCAGGCGCCGGCCTTGGTGCGGCAGCCAAAGGAACGGAAGCCTCGCGTTGCGTAGTATGTATAGGCGCTACGATATCTTTTTCCTCTTCAGGAGCCGCTGGCGTAGGCTTGGCTGCTGCATAGGCGGCATAGGCAGGAGCCGGCTGAGCCGTAGCCTGTACTATTTCGGCTTCGGTGATCGGCAACATGCTGTTGAAAGTCGCCACCAGCCCGTCGAGCGGGGCAGCATTTTCCTGGTTGGCGTTCAGGTATAGCCTGAAGCGGCTCAGGATGTAATCGCGGTCCCGGTTGGAGGGCGAAAGCGTGCTCACAAAACCGGAGAACAATTGTTTGTCGAGGTCGATGTACTTGAGGTTTTCCTGCAGCTTCGGCACTGTGATGTCTTCCTGTATGCGCAGGAATTTTTCCTCAAACGTGGCCACCGGGTTGAGTTTTAGTAGGAAAGTATCATAAATGGCCTTTTGTAGCAGCGGCTCAAATGCGTTGCGCTTGATGAGGATCTTGCGGGAGAGCACGTTCATGAAGCGGAGGAGGGCCTCTTTCACTTCCTCGTGTTCATAATCAAAGTAGGGGCTGCGCAGGTTGGCCATCTCGTGGTGCCACTTCAGCAGCAGCTCTTTGATCACAAAAAGATTGACCTGCTTGACGGGCGTAAAGCCGATCAGCTGAGGACCATTGATGGTGTCGTGTGCTGCAAAGTGACGGTCGCAAAGCAGATTTGCCAGCTCTTTGCTGTAACGTTCCAGGCGTAATTGATTATATTTGTCTTCCATTGGTATCGCTTTCTCTCGTAAAGTTATGAATAATATGCCAAAGTTAACGGTACAAAACCTGTACAATCGTCAGGTTGAGGTGGCTGCCGGGCAGACGCTGCTCCAGGCCCTGCAGGCGGAAGGCATCGACTGGATGCATGCCTGCGGAGCCAAAGGCCGTTGTACCACTTGCCGGATCATCGTGCGGGAGGGCCTGGAGCATTTTGGCCCGCTTACAGGCAATGAGGAGCGCTACCGAATCAGTGGCCGCCTCAAAGATAACGAAAGACTGACCTGCCAGTGTACATTGGAGAGCGGCGATGCAACAGGGCGGGTGCCCGCACAAACCATGCTGCCGCACCTGAAATATGGAAGTTAGAGATTTTAGGAGTTAGAAAGTTTAAGAGTTAGAAAGTTTAGAAGTTAGAAAGTTTAGAAGTTAGAAAGGTATAAGCTCTTGCAGGGACAGGTCGCGGCCTGCCCGAATCGTGCACCAGACAATCAACAATCTAACAATCCGGCAATTTAGCCATTCAACAATTTAGCAATTCAGCTAGTTAAGAGAGTACATGTTTATAGAACCGCGCGTTGGGAACAAATCCCTGGCAACCAGAAGAGGATGGATTGAAGTGATCTGCGGATCGATGTTTTCGGGCAAAACGGAAGAGCTTATCCGCCGGCTGAACCGGGCTAAAATTGCCAAACAGAAGGTCGAGATATTCAAACCGGCATTGGACAAACGCTACCACGAAGAGGATGTCGTGTCGCACAACGCCAATGCCATACGTTCTACCCCCATCGACTTTGCACAGGACATGCTGCTGCTCGGGGGCAGCTGCGATGTAGTGGGCATAGACGAGGCGCAGTTCTTTGACGACGGCCTGGCGGAGGTATGCGTGAAACTGGCCAACAGCGGCGTGCGCGTGATTGCGGCCGGGCTTGACATGGATTACCTGGGCAAGCCATTCGGACCTATGCCGGGCCTGATGGCCGTAGCTGAATATGTGACCAAGGTCCACGCGATCTGTGTGCAGTGCGGCGATATTGCGACGTATTCCTTCCGGAGCTCTCCTTCCGAGGAGCAGGTGCTGCTGGGTGAAACGGATTCGTATGAGGCCCGCTGCCGCCATTGTTTTCAGGAAGGCCTGAAGCAGAAAAAGTAGGCAGCACCTGCTGCCCTACGTAAGCCTGAACGAGTGCTCTATACCTCATGATGAACCTGTCTATACCTGCGCAACGAACTTTGGCACGGCTGCTATACCTGGTGGTCAGCTGTGGTTTGCTGTTGAGCTCTATGCCTGGGTTTGGGCAGAGCCGGGTAGGTATAGGAGGCTGGCAGCTGCATGTGCCCTATACCCAGGGCAGGGCAGTGGCCGATGCCGGGAACAAGGTATACCTGGCGGCAGAACAGGGGCTCTTTTATTACGACAAGGAGTTCAACAACACGCAAACTATCACGAAAGCAGACGGCCTGCAGGAGCAGCGCATCAGCACTATCGGCTACGATACGGAGACGCGTACGCTCGTGATCGCCTATGCCAATGCCAACATTGATCTGCTGCAGGAAAACAGGATACGCAACATCAGCGATATTTTGCGGCGCCCGATAGAAGGGGACAAAACCATCCACCACATCCTCATCCATAACAAAATGGCCTACCTCTCCAGCGGCATTGGCGTGGTGGTGCTGGACCTGGCCAAGCAGGAGATCAAGGATACCTATACCCACCTGGGGACGGGTGGGGAGAGCGTACCGGTAAAAAATGCCGCCATCCTCGGCGATAGCATCTACCTGGTTGCAGGCAATGGGATACGGGCAGCACACCGGTTCAACAGCAATCTCAAGGATTTCAGAAGCTGGCGACAGCAAAATACCGGGCTCCCGCAAGACGTGTCCGTGACCACTGTAGCCTCCTTCCAGGACAAGGTATACGCCGGCACAGCCGCGCATGGGCTGTTCGTGCTGCAAAGTGGTGGCTGGGAGCTGGTGCCTTTACCTGTCACCACACCCATCCGCAAACTGAAGTCTTCTCCCGATTACCTAACGGGTGCCCTCGATCAGGGCGTGCTCTTGGTGGATAAGCAAAACAAGGGATCAATCTATACCAGTCCGGAACTGCTACAGCCACAGGAAGCGGTAATGGATGCACAGAATAAGCTATGGATCGCGGATGGGCAAAAGGGCCTGGTGGTTTCTGATCTGAGCGGCGCTGCCTCCGCTTTTGCGCCTAATGGCCCGGCTTCGGGTAACAGCTTCCGGGTGCAGTCCGGCAATGGCATCGTGTATGTGCTGAGTGGCGGCTATGACGAGAGTTACCAGCCACAGAACAGGGACAACGGCTACTATAGTTACCAGAGCGGCACCTGGCACAACAACAGTCCGATGACGGCTCCCAACACATCCACAGTTCTGCGAAATTTTGTAGATGCTGTGTACAACCCTCAGACCGGGCACGTGTACATGGCCATCTACGGGCAGGGCCTGCTGGCGTGGAAAGGCGAAGCGCCGCCTGTGCTCTACAACAGTACCAACAGCACCCTCCTCAGCACGCAGCCAGCCAAAGACAAAACTGATCAGGTGCGGCTGACCGATGTGGCCGTGGATAGGATAGGAAATGTGTGGGTGGTGAACAGGCACCAGGTGGCGGGTGCTCCCGGCCTGCATGTGCTGCGTCCGGATGGGGAATGGCAGGGCTTTGCTATACCTACTATAGTGGATAACGGCAACCTGGAGCGGCTGGTGGTAGATGACAACAACTACAAATGGATCAGCATAAGCCGGAGCGGGAATGTGCGCAGCGGGCTGGTGGTGTATGACGAAGTGCAGCAGCAGGTGCGTCAGCTCAACGTAGGCGCCGGTACCGGCAATCTGCCGGGCGGTGCCGTGTATAGCCTCACCAAAGACCTGAACGGCGACATCTGGGTTGGTACAACCGCAGGCGTGGCAGTATACTACAACCCGGCAGCTGTATTCTCTTCGCAGAGTTATGATGCGCGGATACCGATCATTGAGGGCCGGCCCTTGCTGGGTGGGCAGGTGGTGCGCGACATAGCCGTGGATGGCGCCAACCGCAAATGGATGGCAACTGACAACGGACTCTGGCTTTTTGGGCCGGACGGGGATGAGCTCCTGCAGCATTTTACGACCCAGAACAGCCCGCTTCCTTCCGATAAAGTGTTGTCCATCGCCATCGAGCACAGAACAGGAGAAGTATTTGTAGTCACCGATGCAGGTATAGCGTCTTACCGGGCCGGCGCCACGATCACAGAAGGAAAGCCGGATTGCGCGCAGGTATACCCGAACCCGGTGCGGCCTGACTTTACGGGGCTGATCGGGGTATCGGGTCTGCCCAACAACGCCCATGTGCGCATCACCGATGTCAACGGGACGCTGGTGCACAAGACGCGGGCAGCGGGGGGCACGCTCTCCTGGGATGGCCGTGGCTATAACGGCAAGCGGGTGAGCGCAGGCGTATACCTGGTGCTCAGCGCCGATGACGAGGGCAAGCAAACCTGTATCAGTAAAATAGCCGTACTGGAATAAATGTTAGTCAAAACAAGAGGCATCGTCCTGAACTACATCAAGTTCCGCGAAACGTCCATCATTGCCAAGGTATACACCGAGCAGTTGGGGGTGCAGTCGTATATTGTGAACAGTGTGCGCAAAAAAACGCCCGGTTCCCGCATCGCGCTTTTCCAGCCGTTCACGCTGCTCGACATGGTCGTGTATACGTCCCAGCGGGGAGGCATTACCCGCATTTCTGAATATAAAACCTCTTATTCTTTCTCCTCCATACCTTTCGACATCCGCAAGAGCAGTATCCTGTTGTTTCTCTCGGAAATGGTGTCGCGTACGGTGAAGGAGGAAGAGGAGAATCCTTCCCTGTTTCACTTTCTGTATAACTCGATCATCGCTTTTGATGAGCAGCAAGAACATTTTGAAAACTTTCACCTGATCTTTTTGCTGCACCTGAGCCACCACCTCGGCTTCGGACCCAGCAGCGGAGCCGAAATCATCGAGCAGGTCGCGTTCTCGGCCAATGCCCAGTCCAATACGGTAGCGCCGCCCGTGCTGGCGCTGCAGGCCTACGAGGTATACTTTGATCAGCTGCTGCACACGCCAGGGGAGGCGGCCATACCCAATGGCAAAGTGCGCCGCGAAATGCTCTCCATCCTCATCCGCTACTACCAGCTGCACGTGGAGCGGCTCGGCGAAGTGAAATCGCTGGCGATACTCTCAGAGGTACTGAGCTAAAAAACAAAGGGCGATGTCACAGACATCGCCCTTTGTTGTACGGTATAGGTGGTGTGGATTACTTCACACTTAACACTTTGATTTCGAAAATCAGTACGGAATTCGGAGGGATGGTGCCGCTGCCGGTATAGCCATACCCCAGGTAGGAAGGAACAAAGAGGAAACCTTCTTCCCCGATATCCATCAGCTTAATGCCCTCATCCCAGCCTTTGATCACCTGCTGTGCGCCTACCCTAAAGGTAAAAGAGTTGCCTCTGTCATAGGAGGAATCAAACTTTTGTCCGTAGAGATTTTTGCCGATATAGTGTACTTCCACCAGCTCTTGCGCCTTTACTTTAACGCCTGTTCCAGGTGTTTTGACCAGGTGGTACAGGCCGCTGTTGGTTCGCTCAACCTTGGTCGTATCGATGTTGTTATCCCGGAAATACTTGCGGATAAGCTTCTCGTCGGTTCGTTTCTGCTCTTCCCGCTGCTCGTCCGTCTGGAAATAAGGACTTTGGTACTCCTCTTCCTTACAGGCCGCGAAAGAAACTACGATTACGAAGAAGAGAAACGCCTTCGCAAGCCAGCTGCTCAATGATTGACTTTTACTGATCGGATTCATGATAAGAAAGGAATAAAGTAAGCCGAAATTAGTTTTTAACGTCTACCAGCTCCACGTCGAAACGCAGGATAGAGTTAGCCGGCATTTGTTCGCCACGCGCCTGCTCACCATAAGCAAGCGGAGAAGGAATCAACAGGATCGCCTTGCTGCCTTTGTTGAGTTGCGCAATGCCATCATCCCAGCCTGGTATCACCTGGCCCTGGCCAAGTGGGAACTGGAATGGCTCGCCGCCAGACATCGGGTTGTTATAAGAAGACTCCAGCTCTTTTCCATCCAGGAAAGACAGTTTGTAATGTACGGCTACGGTGTCACCGGCTTTGGCCTTGGCACCTTTGCCGGGCTGTGTGATCACATAGTATACGCCGGCATCCGTCTTTTGTACGTTCTTCAGGTTGTTTGCCTTGATGTACTCCTGTATTTTGGCGTCGTCTATTTTTATTTGCTCAGCGGCACGGGCCTGCGACTTTACCATCTGCTCTTCAAACATTTTCTGCTGATCGGCAATGGCAGCTTCTTTTGACTGGATCTTATCCACCTTTACAAAGAAGGTCAGGTGTGAGCCGGCTTTGATGAACGGAGGCAATGGCTGGCCAAAGGTTTTGGCAAAAAGAGAGTCTGCATTGATCTTGAACACACCGCTGTCACCTGCCCGGAGCATGGTAAGGGCGTCTTCCAGGCTGCCTTTGAAGGACGGCTCCATCACCGGGATCATGATCGGCTGCTCCTGTGTGCGGGAATCAAAAAGCACAGAGTCGGCCGCATTGCTGTAGGACATCTGCATTGTTACCACCTGGCCGATTTTAGCACCGGTTGTGTCGGCTGTATTTACTTCGCCTTTGTTCTCGTACTCGCCTTTGTCATTTTTTTCATAGATTTTATAGCTCAGGCCATCAGCCGTGGTATAAAATTCATCCTTGTTTTTTTTGTCACACGATTGCAACAACAGAGCGCCAGCCAGGATTGGCAGCAAAAATTTGGTTTTAGATAGCATGGATTATGGTTTGATATGGGTTTGATTACTAAACAGAGGCCAGCAATTGATCTTTGTACTGTGGCAACAGGCTCTCAAATTTTGCGACAGTAGCGTCCAGCGTTTCCAGCGACATACCTCCGGCTGCATTCCGATGTCCGCCGCCATTGAAGTGCTGGCGCGCAAAATCGTTAACAGAAAAGTTGCCTACCGAGCGGAACGATATTTTAACGGCCTGCACGCGATCGATGATCACGGCTGCAAATACAATGCCCTCAATCGAAAGCGCAAAGTTTACCAGCCCTTCTGTGTCTCCTGTTCTGGAGTCGTAGGCTTTCAGCTCATCTGCCGTAATGGCGATATAGGCCGTCTTGTACTCGTGCTTCACGACAAGCTTGTCTTTCAGAGCATAACCCAGAAAACGCAGGCGCAGTTCAGACGAACTGTCATAAATCAGGCGGTGAATGTTGGAGGTATTCACGCCGATATGCAGCAGGTCGGCAATAATAAGGTGCACATTTTTGGAAGTGCTCGGGTGGCGAAAAGAGCCCGTATCGGTCATGATGCCGGCATACAGGCATTCGCCAATACCTGTGTCGATCAGGTCCCTGTCGCCCAGCTCCTTGATCAGGTCGTAGACGAGTTCGGCCGTAGCAGCGGCCTGCGGGTTGGAGAAATTAAGATCGGCGAAGGCTTCCGGCTGCAGGTGGTGGTCTACCAATACTTTGGTGCCCTTAGCCTCCCGGATGTACTCACCCATTTCGTGGATGCGCGACAGGCTGGAGAAGTCGAGGCAAAAAATTACCTGGGACTCCCGGATAATACGGCGTACCAGCTCGTCGTTTTTCTCGGAGTATACAATCACATCGTTATTGCCCTGCATCCAGGTCAGGAAGCTCGGGTAGTCAGAGGGCGTGATCACCGTGACGCGGTGCCCTAATTTTTTGAGATAGCCGGCCAGACCCAGGGAAGAACCAAGCGCATCGGCGTCCGGTTTATGGTGTGTGGTGATCATCACCTCTTTAGGTTCTCTCAGGAGCTCTTTGAGAGCAAGAATATCGTGCATACTGCTTGTTATAAATCCGCTGATTAGTAGGGATATAAGGCGCGAATTTCTGAATAAATAACTTCTGATGCAATAAAATAGCGTTTTATGGCGCATCCGCTACGGCCCGCCGGATGAACGGAACCGGTTTTCGTAGTAGCAGGGGCAGGGAGGGCCGGAGAAAATATGAAGAAAGTATAGGGGATATACTGCTATAATTAAGCTAAATGCGCTAATTTTGCAGCTTCAAAACGAAACATACACTTATAAAAGAGAATAAACATGGCTGGAAACATCACATTTACCATGATTAAGCCGGATGCGGTAGCAGAAAACCATATTGGCGGCATTACCAAAATGATCGAAGAAGGTGGCTTTCGCATCGTGTCGATGAAGAAGACAAAACTGTCTGAAGAGCGTGCTGGCAAATTCTATGAAGTACACAAAGAGCGCCCTTTCTACGGTGACCTGGTAAAATACATGTCCTCTGGCCCGATCGTAGCCATGATCCTGGAGAAAGACAATGCCGTAGCTGATTTCCGTACGCTGATCGGTGCTACCAACCCGGCGCAGGCCGAAGAAGGAACGATCCGTAAGGTATACGCCAAGTCTATCGAGGCAAATGCTGTACACGGTTCCGACTCTGACGAAAACGCACAGATCGAAGGCGACTTCTTCTTCTCGGCTGACGAGCGTTTCTAAGCTATAAAGATTACTTATTGATTGAGAAAGCCTGCCGGACGGTTATCGTCTGGCGGGCTTTTTTTGTTGTTCCAAGGTATAGGGAGGCATAAACACAGCGGGGCAGCCTTAATTTTAAGGCTGCCCCGCTGTGTTTAATTACCGGATTTTTTACGACCTCGGTATCACAAACCGCTGGCCCGGACGAATCAGGTCAGGGTTTTCGCCGATGGTAGCCTTGTTGGCTTCGTAGATCTTCTTCCAGGCGTTGGCATCACCGTAGTGCTTCTTCGCTATTTTGGAAAGCGAGTCGCCACTTTGCACCGTGTATACATCCTGGTTAGCATTCGGGTCAGTTACCTGTTGCTCATCTTTTTTGGTGAAAAATGAATGGTCGGCAGATTGACCGGGCACTTTATTCGGAGTTTTTGCAGGCTCCTCTTCTCCTCTTTTAAAAAAATCACGCAATCCCATATGCTTCTATCGTTTATTGTCAGAGTTTATTTAAGTGTCAGGCTTTAAAATATCCTGTTACATAAATAAATACGCCAACGGGTATACTTGGTTGTAGAGGAGTAGGGAGAGAGAGGGCGCTGCCGTTTTTATCAACTTTAAAATTGCTTTGCCCGTACTCAATGCACACCCATCTGGGTTCTTCCTGCAGATGGGGTACGAGGATGTCAAACTAAAACTATGAATAAAATGGATCTAAATTTCAAGAACGTAAAGAGCACCTGGTCTTTTGTGATGGCACTGCTGCTGCTGGTAGTAATGTCTGGCTGTGGCGGCAAAGAAACGGCCGGTACCGAAAGCATGTTGTCAGGTGGCAGCAGCAAAACCTGGAAAGCCGAAAAGGAAACTACTGCTTCCGGGGATAAAGATAAACTGACAGATGCCGAAGAGGAAGAAACGATGCAGTTCTATTCGGATGGCCGTTTCGCCATGGGCGGAGGTGGTTCGCTGCAAACCGGTACCTATTCGTACGATCAGGCGGGCAAGCGCCTCTCTCTTACTTTTGAAGGCCAGAGCACTTCCGAGAATTTCCAGGTAGAAAAGCTGACCGAAAAAGAAATGACCCTGGTAGCCGGCGATGGCTCCAAAATGGAAATGAAGGCAGAATAGGTATAGCCGTAAAGCTTTGAATGAAGAGAGCTGGCCCTGTGGCCGGCTCTTTTGCTTTTGCAGGTATAGCAAGCCTTTGTATCAGGCAGCTGCAGCCAACCGGCGAAGCGCAAGCAGGCCCAAAGCCGGCCCGATAAAGAGCAGCGCGAACACATAGGGAAGGGGCAGCAGCGTTAGCAAAAATCCGGTTGCCTGTATGCTCACAACCGAGATCGCAAAACCAATCGACACTACAACAGTAAGGGCGGTGCCTACCAGATGCGCTGGGGCTGTTTTTGCTGTCAAGGCAGAGAACTGAGGCGAGTCTCCGGCTGCCACCACACCCCAGAACAGCATAAAAAGAATGAGCAGAAACGGTATGTTCGCCTGAAAAACCACGAGCGAGAGCAGGCAGCACAGCCCCGAAAGCAGGAGCTGCAAGAAAGCAACCCGGGCACTTCCCCATACCTGCGACAGATACCCGCCGCCCACACAGCCTGCCGCGCCTGCCGCAATTACGAAAAACGAGTACAGCGATACCTGCCCTGCCGAAAGGTGAGGGGCAGCGGTAGCCAGGATCAAAGGCGCGAAGGCCCACAAGGTATAGAGCTCCCACATGTGACCAAAGTAGCCCAGGGCAGCTGCACTGAAGTCTTTGTTGCGGAAGGCATGCAGCAGGTTGCCGACTTTGAATGTAGCACCTTTGCTCAGGAAGGGCCCATCGGGTACCAGCAGGTATAGCAGCACGCCTCCCAGCGCAGCCAGCAGACTGATGGCAATTAGTACCTGCTCCCAGGGCAGCGTAGTACCCAGCCCGCGCAGCAAGTGCGGAAAAGCAGTGCCCAGTACCAGGGCTCCCACCAGATAGCCGATCGCTTTGCCAAGTCTGGTGCTGAACCAGCTGGCCGCAATCTTCATCCCGACCGGGTAAATGCCGGCCAGCAGAAAACCGGTCAGTGCGCGGAGCGTCAGGACAGCGGCGACACTGTCTGCCACCCAAAGCACGAGTACGTTGGCCACAGCGCCCAGTAAGGCGCAGAGCAAAAACAGCAGACGGGGAGAGAACCTGTCGGCCAGGGACAGGAAGGCGAAAACCAGTGTGCCGGCAATAAAGCCCAGCTGTACTGCCGATGTCAGCAGTGCCAGCGCTCCCTCCTGCAACTGCAGGGATTGCTGCAGTTCCGGCAACACGGCATTGCCCGCAAACCACAACGAAGTACCTGCAAACTGCGAAAACACCAGGGTGGGCAAAATGCGGGCAGGAGGAGCTAAGGGCTGATTGGGCAAGTTTAGGAATTTGAGAGTTTAGGAGTTAGTAGGAGTCTCGAGTTCTGAGTATCGAGTTTGAGAGGTGGTGTAGGGACAGATCGCGACCCATCCGAATCATATACGTTCAACAATTTGCAATCAGCAATTTAACCATTCACTCATCCACTCAATTACTCATTCAAAATTCCTAACCTTACCCATAGATCGTTTCGGCAAATTTTTCGATTGCTTTGCGGGTTTCATACGTCCGCTCAAACATGCCCATGTGTCCGGTCTGGCCCAGGAAGTAGACCATGCTGTTGTCGGGGAGGTGGCATTGCTCCAGCGCTTTGTCCAGAGGGACAGCGCCATCGTCCTTGCCAAAAATGAATAAGACTGGAAACTCTGCAGCAGCCAGTACCGCAGACCTGTCCGGCCGGTCGCGCATGGCAGCCAGGCCTCCCGTTACGCTTTCCTGGGGTGTGGCTGTGCCGATCTTTTTCATCAGGGCGATCTCCTGGCGCAGCCTGTCCCGGTTTTCGCTGAAGAACAGGGGTTCGATAAAGCTCTCCATGAACTTCTCAACGCCGTGCTTCTCCACGAACTCGATTGTCTTGTTGCGGTTATCTTTTTTCTCCTCGGTATCGGGCAGGGCAGAGGAGTGGAAGAGGCAGAGGCCGCTGAGCAGGCTGCCATACTTCTCGGCAAAAGCCATACCTACATACCCACCCATGGAATGTCCTACCAGGATACACTTTTTCACGCCGAGCTGGTCGAGTTGCTGCTTCACATAGTCGGCCATACCTTCCATGCTGTAGTCGGTGGAGCCACTGGGGGTGTTGTTTCCGAAGCCCGGCAGGTCGAGTGCTATCGTTCTGAATTTCTGCTGCAATGGCTTGGTGAATGCATCCCATACCTCTGTGCTCTCGCAGAAGCCATGCAGAAAAACAAGCACATCGCCGGAACCGGCATTGGAGTAAGTAGTATGATTTGTCATAGTTTTAAAGGTAGTGTTTGGTAAAGATAGGCAATTGTCTGAATCAGGGTTTACGGGATGAAAGGATTCTCAGGATTACCTTCGGGGTTGGGGTAGCTACTACTCCCTATTAGGGATGGTGCCTTTTGCATTACGATTTTTCCTGTTGCTTCGTAAAAACTGCCTGTCTATACCTTAACCTGGTATTGTTGTACAGCTTCACCTCGCCGGTGAGGCCTTACTTTTCTCCTTGACAAAAAAAGTAAGCAAAAAAGCAAGGACGCTCCAAACTCGCTGAACGCTCGAACAGTGGAGCGCCACAAAGTGCACCTGGCTCAAGTCTTAGCTTCGTAGCAGCTGTTGTAAGTTAGCCTTGCTATACCTGCCAGCTTATACCTACTCATGCCGGAATTCTCCCCTTGAGGTGAGTCAGAGGGGTGTTTTACGGTAGCTACA
>NZ_JSYF01000120.1:0-11963 GCF_054824225.1 Pontibacter sp. HJ8 | reverse complement strand
TACAAAGCGGTTCTTGTCTATGTTTTCGCCCATGTAAAGCGCATACTTGTGCGAAGCGCCTCTTCCGCCACTGGCTTTGGAACGCACCACTTTGTTGAAGTCCGGATCGGACGAAATCATCACCAAACCATTCTCCTGGTAATTGATAAAGAACCAGGTATAGGGATCGACCTGCAGGTATAGATTCACCACCGGCTCCCCATTCAGATCCTGCCTTATCTCCATATACCCGTCCATGTTGGCATTGATGTCTTCTTTCATCATGCTGGCCAGGCCCAATTTGCCCACGCTATACCAGGCATTCTTCTCGTTGGACCAGCGCAGGTCTACCTTGCTGAACACCATGCTGCGCATCAGCTTGCCTGAAAGTTTTGACAGCGGCGTATACGCTGCCTGATCTCTGTATTTGCGCGTGTCCCGGTTGCCGATAACACTTCCGAGCTTATAGAGCATCGCTTCTCCCCCGCTCAGCTCACTGCCGTCTCTGGTGGCGTTTTCAGAAACTTTCTTGGCCATCGCGTTGATCACATTGTTGTGCACGTTCAGGTCAAACGCCAGCAGCGCATCTATATTATAGCGGCTGCTGTCTGCATTGGCACTGCCGCTACCGGCCGATTCTATGCCGAAGTGCTTTAAAGAATTAACCAGATTCAGTTTTCCCTGAAAATGTACTGTCTTGCTGGCTTCGTTGTAGCGCAGCTCATTCCCTTCGTAGGAATCTGCTACCGAACGCGCGGCATTGGCGATCTTGAACTCGTTCAGATTTTTGTCATAGGACAGGTTGCCATCCACCAGGAAGATATCCAGGTCGTCCTCATACTGTTTCTTTGAAACAAAAGTATTGTATAGCTTGGAAGTACCCCTCGAAACGTGAAGCCCGGTATGCAGTGCGGTGCCATCGGCTGCTTTCGGATTCACAATCGGGATGCGCACATTGTCCGGATTCAGAGAGTCCTGCTTGAAGGGGAACCAGTCCGAATCTGCTTCGTTTCCAGTAAAATTAAGCTTCAGATCGCCGTCAAAATCCATGTGCGGCCGGTAAGAGTACATCTTCACGCCGCCACGGTACCGGATACGCGGGAAGATATAGAACTTGTCATCTTCGCTTACCTGCGCCATGGCGTAAGTCGTTTTGATCTGCTCTTTCTTTTTCAGTTGCTGCTCTCCATACGTGAAATCAGCAAAGCGCAGGGTAAACGAATCGGATGCAGCGTTCTGATAATCACGTGTCGCCACTCCTTTGAAAGCATTGCGGGACTGCACATCAATGCTGCCGGCATACAGCTTGTGGAATTGCTTTAGGGAGTCAGCGATCACACGGGAGTTATGTAGGGTCTTGATGGTCGCGTCAGCTGCTACTGCTACTTTCCCACTGTCGGGTATAACGTGTACATCGGCCAGCGGAATGTAGGGCACGCCTCCGGCAAGTATGCTGTTCACTTTCAGGTCATACTCCCCGCTTTCGGCGCTGAAGCGTAGCCCCTCCTGCTCCGGATGCTGCGAGTAGAAGTAGTTCTTGCCACCGCCTTCTTCTGCTGCCAAGCTGATCTTTTGCTGCTTCATGTCCCACTTGGCCTTGCTCATCGAGGTTTTGTACTGTGCTTTCGGGAACTCGATGCTGGCAGCACCTTTCTGTTCGCTGCCGAATTCTACATTGTTTTTCGCCAGATCATAGTTGATGGCGACATCCTGCGCCTTCACGGCAGGCCTTCCCTCCACATCCGATTTCACTATCATCTGGGCATGATTGCCCGCAAAGCTACTGCCTTTGAACAAAAACTTGTCGGTTACAACATTGGCTACCTTGTTGTCGAGCTCGCCGCTGCCATACAAACCTCCGGGAGACAACTTGGCAATGCCTGTAAACTTGTGCTGATCCTTGTATACCTGCAGGGGCTCTTTTTCCACAAAGACATACATGGTATCCTGTTTTGCCATCCAGTTCATTTCAAACTTGCCGAAGGTAGCTTCCGGAAAGTCGGCAGCACCGCCCCCTGCTGTCATCTTAGCATTGGTACCTGCCTTTGTGATCACCCTGTCCAGGTAATAAGTAAACACGGGCGCCTCGAAGGTGGATGTCAGGTATTTAAGAGGTCCTCTGCTCTGTATGCCTTCTGAGTTCATCATGATCGTATCATACGCAATGCCTTTGCCGCCAAAAGCAGGCAGGCCATTGGATCCCGGCTGGTAATAGAAACCCAGCGTCTGATCCGGCATCATGGTGAGTTTGGTTTTGATAGGCGGGAATATTCCGCCGGAGTGAAATACGCCTGAAAACGCGATGCTCCCTTTGCCGGCGCTTAAGCTGTCGAGTTTGTAAGAAGGTATGTCAAAGTAGACGGTGCTGTCGTAAGCACCAGCCAGCACCTCCGGGCGACTGAAGGCCACCTGCCCCCCCATCGGCGCATCGAACTTGGGATAATCCGGATAATATTCTTTGCCGGATTTATTGTCGGGTTTGTTGATGTAAAGCTTCCCCGACATTTTGCCTGACCTGCTTGTCATCACCTGCTCATTCTCGTTTTTATTCAGACCGGAGCGCTTTTTCGTAGCAAACGCCACTGTATCCAGCTTCTGCATGTCGATCATGAACTCCTTGTAGTTGAACTTAAACTGAGAGCCCTTGAAGTTGAGACGACCGGCGTATATCTTCCCGCTAAACTCCATATTGCGGTTATCCAACAGATGGACGATGTTGCTATCCGGAATCACATAGATGCTGGTAGAGTCGTTGTTGAAGGCGACCTTCTCGACACCGCGCACGGTCAGCTTGTTATTGCTCAGGTTCAGGGTAGCATTCTTGCCGGATGGCACTACCGATTTGATCACCAGGTGGTCATAGTCATTCGTCTTCCGGGCCGAGCCTACATAATGCCAGGCTTTCGGCTTCAGGGAAATAAAGTTTGACTGGCCGTCATAATTCAGATATCCTTCCCGAGCCAGGTTAATGGCCGCCTCCCGGATGGCAGATTCATTTATTTTATTCGCCTTGGCAACATCTGCCGCGTAGAACTCACTGCTTTTGACTTTCGCTCCGTAGGCGACAAGCGCTTGCAGCGGGTGGAAACTTGCCACCCCTACCAGTTGCTGGTAACGGATGTTGGAGAAGTAATTGTTTGACTCCAGCTGAACCGGTATGAGTGTTTTGGTATTCAGGATGGAGAAGTTTACCAGGGGGGATTCCAGGTTCCAGACCAGTCGCTCTGCTCTTATCTCGAACTTGTGATAGCTGCCATAAAAAGGCGTTTTACCATAAGAACCCTTGTCCCGCGTAAGTACCAGCTCTTTGGCTGGCTTCGAATAGCTCAACTGCATGGCCGGATGCGACAGGGAGTCTTTCTTTTGGTAGATAGCGACAGAGGCTCTATTGGTAGAGATCACAGAGTCGTTCAGGTTGTAGTTATGCGCCATGGAACGGAACTTGCGTTCTCCGTTCAGAGACACGACCAGCTCGGAAACACTGCCATCCAACGGTTTACTGCCCACAATGTCACCGGCCAGCGTAAAGCCTCCTCTGTAGGCGATGTTGCTGCCCAGGCTTTTGACTTTGGCGTCATTGGTAAAAGAAGCAAAACGAGGGTATAGCTTTTCACCGTTCTTGCCAGGCTTGGTACTTCTGAACTCCAGGGCTCCTTCAATTGGTGTGTCCAGCACCGCGTTGTAGGTAAGGGTCGCGTCCGGTACTTTAAAAGCGGCGGCAGTTATATCGAAGTTATACTTTCTGAAAGCGGCTGATACGGGCTTTCCTGCTGCCTGCCATTCAAAAGACCCGCCCTCCCCGACAAACATATTGTTAGCCAGCATCAACTGGCCGGAGGTTTTCTTAATGGAAGTAGAATCAAACGATGTGGCAAAGGCCAGGGTAACGTTCTCGAGCTTGAGGATGGGACCCGACACTTTAGGTGGCGCAGGTATAAACATCTTCTTGAAATTTTCCTTGCGCTTTTTCTCTTCTGCCTTCGGATCTGCTTTCTTAGGTTTACTTACTACGCTTCCCCAGCCGTCATCCACCAGTTCTTCCTGCCCGGAGGCGGCGGCTTCGTCATCCCAGGAGAAGTTATCCCACTCGGTGCCGTTGGCTGCTTCCTTGTCTGTATCTTTCGCGGCAGCTTTGCCTTCATACGCAAAATTCACACTTCCTCCCGAAGAACGCAGGGTATACTGCTTGTTCTGGTAAAGTATACCGGAAGTCAGGTAGCGGCTGCTGGTGCTCAGGAAGCGGTCCAGATTGACTCCTTCCTCCTGCTGCACGGCTTTGTCCAGCACTTCGAGCATATTATCGAGCTGCGCATTGCCCATCTTCTGGCTGTTAATACCGCCAGTCAGCATCAGAAAGAACTGCTCGAAGTGCGGATTGGCGCGTAGCTTCTTGCGGTACATACGCTGGGAGATGTCGATGACCTGCTGCTTCTGTTTTGCCGACAGCTTCCCATTATTCCAGATGCCTTCCAGATCAGCAGACAGCGTCTCCGCATTGGCTACTTTTCCTGCCACCAGCAAGGCTTTGGCGTCTTTCACAAACTCCGCCGGATCTGTTGACAGTTTGGTTTGGGCCTGCGCCGCGAAGAAGGAGAGAAAGAAAAAAATGGGTAGAAGTTTATGCTTCATAGATTGGGGGTGTGGAGTAGTTGATTAGCTGTTCTTGAAGATGGCAGAGACCCAGTTGTTCTTAACCCGGTGCGAGACATAGTTCAGCCCCAGTTCGGTTGCCCGCTCCTGGAGCGCAGGGAGATCCTCTGTATAAAAACCGCTCAGCAACAGTGTCCCGGCAGGCTTCAGCACCGTCACATAGGCAGGCATGTCCTCCAGGAGCACATTGCGGTTGATGTTGGCCAGTATGATATCAAAAGGTTTTTCACCTTCTATTGTCTCCGCGCCGCCCAGCCGCACATCGATGCCGGGATAGTTATTGAGCTGGGCATTCTCGCGGGCATTCTCCACGGTCCAGTCCTCTATCTCGACAGCTATAATATCGGCTGCTCCCAACTCCCCGGCCATGATCGCCAGAATTCCGGTGCCACAGCCCATGTCCAGCACGCGCTTCCCCTGATGGTCCAGCGTCAGCTGGTTCTCGATCATCAATGTGGTCGTCTCATGATGCCCCGTGCCGAAAGACATCTTCGGGTTGATCACGATATCATACTTTGCGTTGGCAGGTTTCTCATGAAAAGAAGCGCGTACGGATACCTGGTCTGCAATGAACAGCTGCTCGAAATTGCGCTCCCACTCCTCGTTCCAGTTCTGTTGTTCGATCCGCTGCACCTGGTACGCTACCTGCATGATGTCTGTATAGCGTGCCAGCATCTCGTCAAGCGCTTCCTGATCAAATTTTGCTTCGTTTATATAAGCGTTAAAGCCTTCTGCGGTATCTTCAAAGGTGTCAAATCCTAATTCCGCCATCTCAGCGATCAGGATATCAGCGAAATCAGGGGCTACTTGGAGCGCTACTTCTATAAAATTCATGGTATGGGTTATGGCCGACATGCAGCATAAGAGCGCACGTTGGTAAAGTGAACAGTAAAATCGGCAAGGTTGCGGTTGTCGGTCACGAAAAGGATGTGATCGGCAAAGGCTTTTTTCTCTGTGATGTGCCAGATAGCGGTACCATCCGCAAAGAGCTTGTTGCTCTCCCGGTATACCACCATGGAAGCAAAGGCTTCATCTTCGCCCAGAAACACGGTATAAGCGGCTGTATTCTTGTACTTTGGGTCGCGTTCCAGGTATACCGAGCCATATACCCGGCAAATGTCCCGGCTTACAGTCGCTGTACTGGTTGTTGGTGCCGTCCCTCCCATATAGGGCATGAGGGCAAGCCACAAGGTGATCAGTAGAATCATAAGCATTAATTTAGTCAAATATAACTATAACTTCAACAAAAAAGGCTGCTAACATCATGTGTTAACAGCCTTTTTACGAACGTTCACCGGAATCAGAAGGATTTAACGATATCGGCAAAGTCTCTTGATTTGAGGGAAGCGCCGCCAATCAGGCCGCCGTCCACATCTTCCTGCGAAAACAACTCCCTGGCATTGCCCGGGTTACAGCTGCCGCCATACAGGATGGACGTATTAAAAGCTGCCTCCGCATCGAACATGCGCGAAAGCTGCTCGCGGATATAGGCATGCATTTCCTGGGCCTGCTGGCTGCTGGCTGTGCGGCCTGTGCCAATGGCCCAGATCGGCTCGTAGGCTACCGTTACCTGGTCAAACTCTTCGTTGCTGAGGAAGGACAGGCTGTCATGCAGCTGTTTGCCCACATAGTCGAAATGGTTGTCTGCGTCGCGCTCTTCCAGGGGCTCTCCGCAGCAAAAGATCGGATTCAGCCCTTGTGCTATACTTGCTTTGAGTTTTTTGTAGAGTGCCTGGGCATCTTCGTGGTGGTACTGGCGGCGTTCACTGTGGCCGATGATCACATACTCGGTACCTACTGACTTGAGCATCGCCGCTGAGACCTCGCCCGTGAAGGCGCCGCTGTCATGCTCGCTTACGTTCTGAGCGGCCAGGTGCAGCCGGTCGTTGCCCTGCGTCAGTTTGCCCACGCTCTGCAGGAACGGGAAGGGAGGGGCGATGATCACGGTCACATCACCATTCACTTCGTCCCGCACCATGTTGTCGATCTCAGACACCAGCGAAAGCGCCTCCTCGTACGTTTTGTTCATTTTCCAGTTACCTGCAACGATTCGTTTTCTCATGTTTTATAATTTGATGATGGATTGCTGTTTATACGCTTTAAAAAAAATTGCTCCTACCAGGCAGCAGGAGCAATTTCTAATTTTTAATTTATAATTTCTAATTATTCACTCTACAACTTCCCCTTCAGGAAGCGGGCCGTATGGTTATCTTCCAGCTTGGCCATATCCTCAGGTATACCTTCAAACAGCAGTTGTCCACCGTTTGTGCCTCCTTCCGGCCCCAGGTCTATGATCCAGTCAGCACACTTGATGATGTCCATGTTGTGCTCGATGATGATGACCGTGTTGCCATTTTCGATCAGCGCGTTGATGGACAGGAGTAACTTGCTGATGTCATGGAAGTGAAGCCCGGTACTGGGTTCATCGAAGATAAAGAGGATATTCTCGTGATGCGATGTTGCGCCTTTGGTCAGGAACGAGGCCAGCTTCACCCGCTGCGCTTCCCCTCCGGACAGCGTATTACTGGATTGCCCCAGACGAATGTACCCTAACCCGACATCATCCAAGGGCTTCAGGCGCTCGATGATCTTGGGCAGGTCTTCAAAGAAACTGATGCTGTCGGCAATGGTCATGTCCAGCACCTCGGAGATGCTCTTGTCTTTATACTTGATATCCAGCACATCCTGCTTGAATCGCTGCCCGTTGCAACTCTCACAGGTCAGGTAGATATCGGCCATAAACTGCATTTCGATCTTCACCTGTCCTTCGCCCTGGCATACCTCACAGCGACCGCCTTCAATGTTGAAGGAGAAGTGGGAGGGTTTGAACCCACGTGCTTTTGCCAACGGCTGGTCGGCATACAAGGTCCGTATGGCATCGTAGGCTTTCACATACGTGACCGGATTGGAGCGCGACGACTTGCCGATCGGGTTCTGATCCACAAATTCCACATGGTTGATCTTGCCATAGTCGCCCTGCAGCTTATCAAACTTGCCGGTCGCTTCTGAAGTAGAGCCGTGCAGCTTTTGCATGGCTGGCGCCAGTATCTTCTTGACCAGCGTCGATTTACCGGAGCCACTTACGCCTGTCACCACCGTCATCACACCCAGCGGAAACTTCACATTCAGGTTTTTGAGGTTGTTTTCGCGCGCTCCTACTATCTCAATGGCATTGCGCCACTTGCGGCGCTGCGGTGGCACCGGCACTTCCATGCGGCCACTCAGGTATTTGGCAGTATAAGTATCCCCTTTCTGGGCAAGCTCGGCAAAGGTTCCCTGGAACATCAGGTTACCACCGCCCGAACCGGCTTCAGGTCCAATGTCAATCAGCAGGTCGGCCGCCCGCATCATTTCTTCTTCGTGCTCCACTACGATCACTGTGTTGCCGATCTCCTGCAACGAGCGCAGTACGCCGATGAGTTGCTCTGAATCTTTCGGGTGAAGCCCTATACTGGGCTCGTCGAGAATGTACATCGACCCTACCAGCGCACTCCCCAGGGAAGTAGCCAGGCTGATGCGCTGGCTTTCGCCGCCGGAGAGGGTGTTGGAGAGCCTGTTGAGCGTCAGGTAGCCTAAGCCCACCCGGTCCAGGTAGCCCAGGCGGTTGGTGACTTCTATCACCAGGCGATCGGCTACCTGCTGGTCGTGCTCGGACAGCTCCATGTTCCGGAAGAACTCCAGCGTCCGGGTGATAGGCAGCAACACCAGGTCGGTAATACTTTTACCATCCACTTTCACATAGCCGGCATCCTTGCGCAGGCGCGATCCTTTGCAATCGGGGCAGGTGGTGCGGCCCCGGTAGCGCGACAACATCACCCGGTACTGTATCTTATGCGTCTGGCCCTGCAGGTGTTTAAAGAAGTCATTCAGGCCTTCGAAGTACTTGTTGCCTTTCCAGAGCAGCTCCTGCTCCGCCTCCGACAGCTCGTTGTACGGGCGGTGGATCGGGAAATCGAAGCGAATGCCGTTCTTGATCAGCGGCTGAAGCCACTCGTTCATTTTGTCCGAGCGCCAGGGCGCTACGGCCCCTTCGTACACGGTCAGGCTCTTGTCCGGTATAACCAGGTCGGGGTCTATTCCCAGCACGCTTCCGAAACCTTCGCAGGTCTGGCAGGCGCCGTAGGGGTTGTTAAAGCTGAAAAAATTAACCGAAGGCTCCTCAAACACCATTCCGTCGAGTTCGAACCGGTCCGAGAAAACATGCTCTTCTTCTCCGTGCAGCACACGACACTCGCCGTGGCCTTCGTAGAAAGCTGTTTGTACGGAGTCCGCGATCCGGAATTGCAGGTCCTCATCGGAGGTATAGATCACGGCCCGATCCACGAGGATGTAGACTTCCTTGCCCAGCTTGGGATTCTTCTGCTCCAGCAGCTCTTCAATGAAGTATACCTGCCCGTTGGCATACAGGCGGGAATAGCCTTTCTGTAACAGCAGGTCCATCTCCTTGGCCAGCGTGCGCTCCTTGTGCTGCTGCAGCGGTGCCAGGATCATGATCTTTGCTTCATTCTCGAGCGAGAAAATAAAATCCACTACATCGGCGACCGAATCCTTTTTCACGACTTCCCCGGATATAGGCGAGTACGTTTTGCCAATCCGGGCGTAGAGCAGCTTCAGGTAATCGTATATCTCGGTGCTGGTACCTACCGTAGAGCGGTTGTTCTTGATGCTCACCTTCTGCTCGATCGCGATGGCCGGGCTGATGCCTCTGATATAGTCCACATCCGGCTTGTCCATACGGCCCAGGAACTGGCGCGCGTAGGAGCTCAGGCTTTCCACGTACATGCGCTGCCCTTCGGCATAGAGGGTGTCAAATGCGAGCGAGGACTTGCCGGAACCGGAAAGCCCTGTGACCACAATGAATTTGTTGCGGGGCAACGCCACGCTGAGGTTTTTAAGATTATGTACCCGGGCGCCTTTGATGATGATGTGCTGGCGGGGGTCGAGTGTATCGAGGTTACTATCGGATATGTTTGCCATAGAGACAGGGGTACCGGCCGGTGACTAAACATACGCCACAGCCAATGACCTAAACTTGCTAGTATATAAGTTGTAAAGATACGAATACCCCGCCTTATTCTGAAGGAGTTTGTCATACCTGACACTTCATCCAGGCAAACGACTCCGACTACTTCAGATAAAAAGTCAGGGCATCTTTTTAAAACAGCAGCTACCGCAAAAAGGTTTAGGCAGCAAACTTCTTTTACCTATCCTTTTCTGGTGCCGGTTATACCTGAATCATAGCTAGAAAACGTGCCCCTGCTGCGGGGCTTCGCTATACCTTCCGGAATGACAGGCTCCGGCCTTGCCCGTAGCTGGGAATGGCCTTGATTTCAAAATATACACCCGAAACATCCGCAGGTAGAGATAACTGCTTTGTCCTGCTCCCGTATGTATGGGTTGCTATCTAAAACTATTAAAACCAATCGTATGGGAAAAGGAGATAAAAAATCCAAAAAAGGTAAAATTGTAAAAGGCTCTTATGGCAACAGCCGTCCCCGCAAGGCCAACAAGGCAACAGCTACTACCGAAAAGAAAGACGCTGCAGCGAAGTAACCCTGTACACGACTTAAACACTCTAAGCCTATGCTCCACCACTGCACATCCAGGTGGGGCATAGGCTTGCGTTTTTTAGTTAAGCGGCTTCCGTGTCGGGGCTCAGGTCCAGTTTGCGCAGCTTGTCGGCTTTCAGGGCTGTTATACCTACGACCGCCAGCGTAATGACACCGCCCAGCACCACCGATGGCACCGCTCCCATCAGCTTGGCCATCAGACCTGCCCTGAAAGCTCCGATCTCATTGGAGGAACCTACAAAAATGCTGTTGACCGATGACACCCGGCCCTTCATGTACTCCGGCGTGAAGGTATGCAGTAAAGTGGAGCGGATGATCACGCTGATGCTGTCGAAGGCACCACTCAGGATCAACAGCACCAGCGAAACCCAGAAGCTGGTCGAAAGCCCGAAGAGGATAAGACTGACACCAAAACCTGCCACACACCAAAGCATGATCTTGCCGGCTTTGACCGTGATTGGGTGATAGGCCATCCAGACAGCCATGATCACGGAGCCAACAGCAGGCGCCGCCCGCAAAAAGCCAAGTCCCTGCGGACCAATCAGCAAAATATCCGATGCATAGATCGGCAACAGCGCCACCGCGCCGCCAAACAACACCGCAAACATATCCAGCGAAATGGCATTGAGGATGAGCTGGTTGCCAAACACAAATTTTATACCGGTGCGCAGGCTTTCCTTCATATTCTGAGGGTTGATGTTCTCCGGAAGGGGCTTGGATCGTATCATGGCAAAGAAGGTGAACGCCAGCAGGACCAGCAGGGCATCCAGCGCATAGGCCGCCGTAATATTATAAAAGCCATACACCAGTCCGCCGATAGCAGGCCCGACCAGCGAAGCGGCCTGCCAGGTGGTGCTGCTCCAGGTAATGGCATTGGAATACAGTTGCTTGTTGGCCACCAGTTGGGGCATAAACGAAAACACGGCAGGCCCCATAAAGCCCCGTGCTATACCACTGAGAAAAATGATCAGGTAGATCGGCACCACCCCGTACCGCATCAGCACATTACTTATATCGAGTGTAAAGAACAAAAGCGCCAGGGAACAGAGCAGCAGTACAGCCATCACAACCACAATTATTTTCTTGCGGGGCACCGTGTCAGCCACATACCCGGCATACAAGGAAACAAATATCGAAGGGATAGCCTCCGCTAAACCGATCAGGCCAAGCGATAAGGCGTCTTTGGTAATATCGTATATCTGCCAGCCGACAATAACGGCCTGTATCTGCATGGCCAGTGTGATACACAAACGGGCTGATATATAGAGCCTGAACTCAGGCAAACGGAGCACAGCATAGGGATCATGCCTGCGTGCAGATTTATTGCTCATTTTCCCTTGCCTTTAGAATGAATACGCATAGGTGCAAAGCTACAGGATCGGATGCATTCCCGCAGGATGCTTCCTTGAAATTATTATACCCCGATCGCCTCCGTGTTCGCTCGCAGGCGCCTGCAAGGGCTTAGGTACGCTTTATAAGGTGGACCGCCGGTCTTGCACTTATCAGGTATAGCGGAATTCGCTTATAAGGCCTGACCGGCTGAGTGGACGCTCCTGAAGGCATCATTTTGACTCAACTCCCTGTAAGTCTTTAAAGTATAAAATTTCTTAAAATTTTATACTTTAAACTGCAACACTACTTCCCATATCGAAGTATAATTTTAAACAGAGCGGGTATAGTATCCTCAGCCAACACTTCCGCTTTTTATATGCTGCAAGTAGCGATCAGTTCCGCAACGCACCTGCTACAGATACAGCCATTAAG
>NZ_JSYF01000119.1:0-12491 GCF_054824225.1 Pontibacter sp. HJ8 | reverse complement strand
TCCCACGGGTGATGGAAGTAGATGCAAACTTCTTGGCAGATAAAATTAAAGCGACAAAAAGTAAAACAGTACATGTCATATTTGACTATTTGCCACAGGAAGACCACGCTACCATCATGCACCAGGCAGTTTCAAACGCTTTCAGGCAATTAAAAACACGAAAGGAATAACACCCGCTAACAGGCTATTGCCGCAGTGAGGGCAGACGTGTTTCCATGAAGCTTTTGTGCTGTAACAAACAGTCGTGCATCAATTAAATCTTAGTACTGAAGATTCCTCACTGCGGTAATAACTGAACAGTTGACTAAGCGTTGAAAGAGTCCCCGGCTGCTATAACCTGCTCAGGGGGCTGATTTCCAGAGATGCCCCGCGTGAGCAGTGCCAGCAGTTCTTCGTCTATGTTTGCTTATTGATGAGTACCCGACGCTACAGCAGACACTACCAGGACTAAGGCGCAGGCTACATCACAGTTGCCGTTCCAGCACGACCACTTGCTGCTGTACAACGACCTGGCCATTCTCCTGCTCTTCTTCCTTTTTCACCATCTCGAGCCTGTTTTCTGTAAATGCCAGCGTATAAGGCTCTTTCCCTTTGTGGAACTGGCCTAAATACAGCTTTCCTTCCATCATTTGCACAGGCAGTGTTGTCTGGTAGCGTCCGAAGTCGTCTGTAATGATCAGCTTGTTATCAACGGTAAATTCGTAGGTCTTTTCACCTGGCTGATATTCTTCTCGGTCTGTCTCTTTCTTTACACCCTTTACTTCTTCTGTGTCTGTTTTGGAGCGCACATCCCATTTGCCGATAAGCCTGTTGTCGATGGGATTTTGGCCGTTTTCATCCTTTTCTTTGCTGTTTTGGCAGGAGGCAGTAAGGGTTGCTATAGAGAACATCAAAATGATAAAAAACTGTCTGACGAACATAGGTAAAATATTAAAAATGAAAAAATGACCTGCGGACTGCTCTATGCCAAGCTTTCAGTAGAAAGGCAAGGGGCGGAAGAGCGCAGGATAAAATATAAAAGTGGCCTTGATCTGTTTCCCGAGGGCCTGTCTATTAATTGCCTCTGTAGGTAGAGTATCCGTAGGGCGAGAGGGTGATTGGAACATGGTAATGCTCTTTATCCCTGATCTGGAACACCACTTCGATGAAGGGGTAGAAAGTAGCTGTGTTTTGCTGCTTAAAATAGTCGGCCACCAGAAAGGTGAGCTTGTAAACACCTGTCTCCGTTTTATTATAGTCGAGAAAATCTTTGATGCGGCCCTGGCTATCTGTTATCTTCTCCTCCACAGGGATCCATTTACCGGTCTTCTCCTTCAGTTTTTCCAGCCTGACCGGCACGCCGGCTGCGGGCTGGCCGGTAGAAATATCAAGAATGTGGCTGGATAGCTGGTGCGTATGTGCCTGCGAAAAGGCCAGCGTAACCGTTAAGCTAAGCAGGAGTGTTAGAATCAGGTGCTTTGTCATAGTTTTGAGATCTTTCAGACAAAGGTAGAAGCACCCTGGCTGGAAAACATTGACTTAGGGCAACGTTTTCAGAGCTTTGCTTTTGTGCGACTGAGGGTAGCGGGCGAGATACCCAAGTAGGAAGCGGCCATTTTATTGGAAACGCGCAGTAAAAAATCGGGCTGATGCCGGATGATCCATTTTACTTTCTCCAGTGCGTCAAACCCCTGGAACCCATAGATCCTTTTCTGGGCCATTATAAAGCCCAACTCCAGAATTTGTCTGTAGATAAAGGCGAACGCAGGTATGGTTTCTACTAAATGCAGAAAGTCTGCCCTTTGTATCCTGAGCAGCTCGGACCTCTCGATGGTCTGCATATACTCAGTAGCGGGTACCTGTTCTATAAAGCTGGGCAAAGCAGTGCCAAAGCCTCCTTCAAAAGCAAAGAACCTGCTCATGTCTCTGCCGCCTTCATGGATGGTATAGATCCGGATGCAGCCTTTGTTCACAAAATAATAATGCTGGCAGACCTCCCCGCTCGTGAGCAGGAGTTCGTTGCGCTTTGTTTTAACAGGACTGAAATAGGTATAAATCAACTTTAAATCAGACTCGGCTATACCTGTCCTGCTCCTTATATAATTTCCTAAAAGCTCATACATTCTACCAATAGCTTTTGTATCTCTTTGGTGTACGCTACCCGAAGGCTTACATTTACTTTTCAAAGGACATAAAATTTGAGTATTCTGATGCACTGATCTATGCCATTTATTACGCACCTTCGTACCCTGCTCATTCCGAGTCCCTGTCACGCAAGCCCGACAGCCTGATGCTGGAGCGGGCCATCAGCAGGTATAGCATCGACCCAGCGCAGAGCGGGATGGTAGGGGACTCGAAGCGTGACCTGGAAGCCGCTGAAAAAGTAGGCGTGCGTTCTATTTTAGTCGGGTATAAGTATCAATGCCCTAACAGGGCATTCATGCAACAAAGCCCTTTAAAACTATTATGTTATCTCCAGCCGTTTTCATAGGTAGATACCCCACTCCATGAAACAACAGCAAATTTAAACAGCGGTAAAAGTATCTACTATGAGCGATCAACACGCTACAGCCAGCGGGAAAGATTTTTTCCCATTGCTGCTTATGATTTTGATGTCTTCTGTGACCTTCGTCGGGATTCTTTCTGAGTTGATGCCTTCGGGTGTTCTCCCGCAAATGATGGCGGAATTGGATATCAGCGAGGTGCAAGGGGGTAACCTGGTAGGCTACTACGCCATTGCGTCTGCTATTTTTGCGATTCCGCTAGTTTCATTGACCATGCGATTCAACCGCAAAATCTTGTTGTTGATCTTGCTTGCCGGATTTGCTATCTCGAATATAATTGCGGGCCTCTTGCTGGACTATGCTGTTATCATCTTCCTGCGGATTATAGGCGGAATTTGTGCCGGGGTGATGTGGCCCATGATTGCTGCCTACGGAATGCGCCTGGTAAATGAGGAGCAACACGGGAAAGCAATTGCGGTCATCATGGCGGGGAACACATTGGGTATAAGCCTGGGAATGCCACTGATGACTTTTATCGGGAACGAATATGGCTGGCGAACAGAATTCATTGCACTTGGGGTCGTTATTGTTGCCATTGCACTGATCAGTGCTGTTGCATTGCCTTCCATACCGGGAGAGAAGCTTACCCGAAGTTCATCGCCATTTGCCCTGCTCAAAATTCCGGCGGTTTTAATTGTCCTGTTGCTTACCCTGCTTGGTGTGAGTGCGCATTATGGGGTATATGTGTATATCACAAGCCTTGTCGATGAAATAGAGCTTGCCGGGGGAATAGAAAGTGCCTTATTGCTTTTCGGGGTAGGGTCCTTGATTTCCGTTTTGCTGGCCATAAAATACACCGACCTATACCTGAGGCAGCTCACAGTGGCCATGTTTGCCTTGCTGATCGTTTCCATGGTTGTATTTATACTATTCGGTGGAACCATAGGTATAGCTCATTTTGCTTTCTTTTTATGGGGACTTTCGTTCGGACCCTTGGTCACCTTGTTTCAGGCAGCTGTAAGTAAACAGGTAGAAAGAGCCAAGGACGTTGCTACATCGGTTCAGTCTTCTACCTTCAACCTGTCCATTATGCTGGCAACTTCTGGTGCTGGTCTGTTACTGGGTGCTTATTCTCCCATGATCCTGACGTATATGGCGATTGCCCTGGCTATTCCAGGCATGCTGATTTCCTTTTTTGCGAAAAAGACGTTGGGTTGACTTTTGTACAAGCTATCATCTTCAACCACCATTTCGGTAGCTGAGGCGTTGCGATAGAATTTCGCGTTAAAGAATTCCTTTTCCATAGGGACTAATTTTAAGCAGCTTGAGATAAATGGCCAGGCCAACAAAAGAGAAAATATGAATTGGTTTCTTTTATCATTTCTGATGGCGCGTTTGCTCTGTCCTTTTATACCCTTAGATTTACATCTATACCTATACCTTAACTGAAGGCCCTGTATAGAAGCTAAAAGCTTCACAACCTGACACAAGAATGTTTATGTCTGCTCAGTGGGATCAGGTGATTCAAAGTTGGGTGAATTTGTTTCGGCTATTTTGGATTAGAGCGTCTTGCTAACCTTAATCCATCCTAAGCACCTTATGCTGTTTTATAGCTAACGGCTCCTTTAAACATAAAACCTAAGAACATTTTATAGATACTATTCGATAGGTATAGGTATAAAAATCACAAAGAGGAAAACAAACATATGTCAAGAAAAGCATTTAACGCAGAAGGAGCCGTTGCTGTCGGTCCTTACTCGCATGCCGTTGAGTCGGGCGAACTGGTTTATCTTTCCGGGCAAACCCCGATCGATTCCGAAACCGAAAAGCTGGTGGCGGGAGATATAAGCGCCCAGACCAAGCAGTGCTTTAAAAATCTGTTCCAGGTATTGTCTGCTGCGGGGCTCACGCCGGATGATGTCGTGAAGGTCAATGTCTTTTTAACGGACATGGGGGACTTCCAGGCGATGAACTCAGTGTATGCCGGGCAGTTTTCGGCACCCTATCCTGCCCGCACCACCATAGGCGTAGCTGCCCTGCCGCTGGGAGCCCAGGTAGAGATTGAGATGATAGCACGGAAAAGTTAAGGTATAGCGACGGATATGCGCTACAGGTATAGCCAGAAATTTTATACCTGCCCGGATTTGCCGGCATACCCCAAAAACAAAAAAACCGGCTCAACAGCCGGTTTTTTTATTGCGTAGGGTCGTGTTTGGATTAACCCTTGATAGCTTCAGTTGTTTCTGCATTGCCGGCGGCCGGTGCTTTCTGCACCTCTACGCTGGCAAAGTTGTAGGCAGGGCAATACGTCTTGCAGGAAGTCATACCCAGTGCCAGGATTAGTGCGCCGAATGCTGCTAATTTCTTCATGTTAATATATTTATATAATGATATTGCTTCAAAAATACTGTTTTTACTATAGATACAAAATAGAATACGAAAATATTAGTCAGATGGCTATACCTCATATCCCAGAATGTTGAGCATCGTCTCGTAGGTCTGCTCCGGCGCAAACTGCCACGTCTTAAGTTCCCCGTTCTCATCGCGGTCAACCAGGATGTGCTGCGGAGACGGAATAAGACAATGCTTGATGCCGCCATACCCGCTCAATTGCTCTTGGTAAGCCCCCGTATGGAAGAATCCGATGTAAAGCGGGTCTTCTTTAGGCGTCTTCGGCAGGAACACCTGGAACGAGTGCATTTCCGAGTTGTAGTAATCCTGGCTGTCGCAGGTCATGCCGCCTAATTGTATTTTACGGTATTCTTTGTCCCAATGGTTGATGGCCAGTAGCGGCCAGCGCTGGTTCAAAGCCCAGGCATCCGGCAGGTTGGTAATAAACGAACCATCGATCATGTACCACAATTCTTTGTCGTTCTGGAGTTTTTCGTCCAGAATAGAGTAGATGTTGGCCGCGCTCTCACCTACGGTGAAAATACCAAACTCCGTGAAAATATTCGGCTCCGGCACGCCTTCTTCCTTGCAGATACGCTTGATGGTGCGCAGGATCTCCTCCGTCATGTAGCGGTAATTGTAATCTGCCTGTATGGACGTCTTAATCGGGAAGCCGCCGCCAATGTCAATGGTATCCAGTTCGGGGCATACCTTCTTCACCTCGCAGTACTTATGTACAAAACGGCTAAGCTCTGACCAATAGTATGAAGTATCCTTTATTCCGGTGTTGATGAAGTAGTGGAGCATCTTCAGCTCAAACCTTTCGTCCGGCTTGATCTGCTGCTCATACAGGTCAATTACATCGTTGTAGCGAACTCCCAGGCGCGAGGTATAGAACTCAAACTTTGGCTCTTCGTCGGAGGCCAGGCGTATACCTACCTTGGTTTTTTGCTTAACGTGCTCTTTGTAGTATTCGATCTCTCCCAGGTGGTCCAGGATAGGCATACAGTTCGTAAAGCCCTCGTTGATGAACTCTGTGATCCAATGGCGGTAGCGCTCGCGCTTAAAGCCGTTGCAGATAATATAGGTGTCCTTATCGATCTTGCCTTTGTTGTACAAAGCCCGCACGATCTGCATATCATACCCTGACGAGGTCTCAATGTGGATGTCGTTTTTCAGGGCTTCTTCCAGTACAAATGAAAAATGGGAAGCCTTGGTGCAGTAGCAGTAGGTATAGGTTCCCTGGTAATCGAGTTTCTCCATCGACTCATTAAAAAGACGCTTTGCCTTCTGAATCTGAGAACTAATCTTGGGTAAGTATGTTAATTTTAAAGGAGTTCCGTACTTTTTGATGATCTCCATCAGGGGAATACCATTGAACAACAACTCGTTGTTTTCTACGGTAAATTCGTCTGTGGGGAAGTCAAAAGTCTGGTGAATCAGGTCGGTGTATTTATCCATTCCGGTGGTTAAGCTCTTAAGAAAACATGCAATATTGTTTGTTATTTACCATCTTTGCAAAAACTTTGTTCTATTTATAAGAAACGTGCATCAAATTATTTTTTTCAGGCTCTTTAAAGCTGTAAAATAATTTGTGCTGCGTAGCTTGATGCGTTACAGAACTACGATTACCTATGAAAAAAATCAAACTGATAGAAGTGCGATCTGAGCTGGGTGCCGGTACTCGTGGAGCGAGTATGGGCGTCGATGCGCTGCGGGTGGCCTGCTGGGACAAAGGGTGCGATTATTTCAAGCGATTCAACTCTATCAGCGTACCGGATCTGAACTATACCTTGTTCGATAAGGACCTCTTCCCCAATGCACACCGCATTGACAGCATACTGACCGTACAGAAGAACATCAGCAACGTGGTAGAGCAGACCCTGGAGCTGGACATGTTTCCGCTGGTGCTCTCGGGCGACCATTCCAATGCACACGGCACGATCGCCGGTATCAAAGCCGCCTACCCCGACAAAACACTGGGCGTGATCTGGATTGATGCACACGCCGATATTCATTCGCCGTATACCTCGCCCTCGGGCAACGTGCACGGCATGCCGCTGGCCATGGCGCTCAACCTCGACAACCTCGAGCGGCAGATAAACGACCCGGAGCCGGAAACGATCTTTTTCTGGAACTCCCTGAAACGACTCGGGGTTGAAGGCCCCAAACTAAAACCGGAGCACCTGATCTACATCGTGGTGCGCGACACCGAGGAGCCGGAAGATTACCTGATGCAGAAACACGGCATCAAGAATTTTACGTATGCCGAGCTGGCCGAGAAGGGACCGGATAAGATTGCATCAGAAGCCCTGGAGCGCCTCCGCGACTGCGATATTATTTACGTGTCCTTCGATGTGGACAGCCTGGATTCCAAGTTTTCGAAGGGAACGGGTACGCCGGTGGAGATCGGCCTGACCGTAGACGAGGCCAAGCGGCTAAACTACTGCCTGTTGCAGGACCCGCGCATCATCTGCTACGAGATGACCGAGATCAACCCGACGCTCGATACGGAAAACACCATGGCCGAAAATGCCTTCGATATACTCGAAACGGCCACAGACGCTATATTACACCGAGAATTTAACAAAACAGCTATACATTAATCTACATTAATGCAACTTCAATACGCTATTAGCCAGGGTATAAGCCAGGCACTGCACGCCACGTTCGATCTTCCTGTGGATGCTTCCCAGATCAGCCTGCAACCTACCCGCAAGGAATTTGCCGGCAGCTTTACCTTCGTTACGTTCCCTTATACCAAACAAACAGGCAAAGGACCCGAGCAGATCGGGGAGATCCTGGGTACTTACCTGAAAGAACATACCGCAGAAGTGAAAAACTTTAACGTGGTGAAAGGCTTTCTGAACCTGGAGATAGAGGAGGCGGTATGGGTGCGCTTGTTCCGTGAGCTGATGCAGGACGAAACGTACGGACAGGCAGCTGCTTCCGACAAAAACGTAATGGTGGAATATTCTTCTCCCAATACCAACAAACCCCTGCACCTGGGCCACCTGCGCAATAACTTCCTGGGTTACTCCGTGTCCGAGATCATGAAGGCGAACGGCCACCGCGTGATGAAGGCCAACCTGGTCAATGACCGGGGCATCCACATCTGCAAGTCCATGCTGGCCTACCAGAAAATGGGCAACGGCGAAACACCGGAGAGCAGTGGCATGAAAGGCGATCACCTGGCAGGCAAGTATTACGTGCTGTTCGATAAGGCCTACAAAGAGCAGATCGACGAGCTGGTGGCAACCGGTATGGACAAAGAGGAGGCGAAGAAAAAAGCCCCGCTCATACTGGAGGCGCAGGAGATGCTGCAGAAGTGGGAGCAGGGCGATGAAGCCGTGGTATCGCTCTGGAAGCAGATGAACAGCTGGGTATATGCCGGCTTTGACAAAACCTACCGCAACATCGGCGTTAATTTTGATAAATATTACTACGAATCCGAGACCTATACCTTAGGCAAGGAGCGCGTGGAAGAAGGCCTGCAGAAAGGCGTATTCTATAAGAAGCCGGACGGCTCGGTATGGGTGGACCTGACCGAGGACGGGCTGGATGAGAAGCTGCTGCTCCGCTCTGACGGTACCTCGGTCTACATCACGCAGGACCTCGGTACGGCTGAGCTCAAGTACAACGACTTCCCCTACGACCAGTCGGTATACGTAGTGGCCGATGAGCAGAACTACCATTTTCACGTGCTCAAAGCCGTACTCAAGAAACTGGGCAAACCTTACGCGGAAGGCATTTATCACCTGTCGTACGGGATGGTGGACCTGCCTTCCGGCAAAATGAAATCCAGAGAAGGTACCGTCGTGGATGCCGATGAGCTGGTGCAGGAAATGATCGACACGGCCCGTCAGCAGACCGAGGAACTGGGCAAGATCGAAGGCTTTACGGCCGAGGAGGCACAGCAACTCTACCATACCCTGGCCATGGGCGCCCTGAAGTACTTCCTTCTGAAGGTGGATCCGAAGAAACGCATGCTCTTCAACCCGCAGGAATCCATTGATTTCCGGGGCAACACGGGGCCATTCATCCAGTATACGCACGCCCGTATTTCAGCTATTCTTCGCAAAGCAGCGGAGATGGGTATAGGCGTAGAAGCCACCTCTTTCGATAATTTTGAGACCCTGCATGAGGCAGAGCAGGATGTGATCACCTTGCTGGCAAACTACCCGGAGGTGGTGCTCGAAGCCGGTAAGCTGTTTGCGCCTTCGGTGATCGCCAACTATGCCTATGAACTGGCCAAAGCCTACAACCGTTTCTACCAGGAGATCTCGATCTTCAACGAAACGGACGATCAGGCGCGTAATTTCCGCATTGCCCTGTCGGCCATGGTGGCACGCTTCGTGCGCAAAAGCATGGCGCTGCTGGGGATTGAAGTGCCCGAGCGTATGTAAGGTATAGGTATGGCGCGAGCAAGGACGCTCGCGCCATACCTGCGATTAGATCAGAACAAAACTTAGGTACAGTGGTTATTACGCAGTCAAACTCATCCCTTAAACTCATAGAAATGAAGCGTACCGTAAAACTTTTAGCTGGAGTGCTTGTATTAGGTGTACTGACCTCCTGCTCAGGCGGGTCAAATCCTACCACCAAAACCGATACTATGACACCTGAAACAACAGCCAACGCAAACCCACAAACCAGTGATTTCTATACCTTCAAGGTGAACTCGCTGGATGGGAAGGAGATCGATTTTTCGAAGTATAAGGGCAAAAAGGTACTGCTGGTCAACACGGCCTCGGAGTGCGGCTATACCCCACAATATGCCGACCTGCAAAAGCTGCACGAAACGCATGGCGATAAAGTCGTAATCCTGGGTTTTCCGGCCAATAACTTCGGAGGCCAGGAACCCGGTTCCCAGGAAGAGATTGCCAGCTTCTGCCAGAAAAACTATGGCGTAAGCTTCCAGATGATGGATAAGGTATCCGTGGTGGGGGAAGACCGTCACCCGCTGTATGCCTGGCTGGAGCAGCACGCACCTGACCAGGAAAAGCCGTCCTGGAACTTCAGCAAATACCTGGTAAACGAAAAGGGTGAAGTAGTAGCCTTTTATCCTTCCAAAGTTAGCCCGATGGGAGAAGAGATACTGGCTGCCATCAGCAAATAAGCGTATTTAATTTCAAATAAAATTGTCAGAATCAGATCAAATTGCTCCAAATCCAGGCCTGTTGAAGGTCTGGATTTCGGCTTTTAGACCCCGTACCTTGCCACTGGCTTTGTCCTGTATCGGGATGGGGGCTTTTATGGCGGCAGCCCATGGTGTTTTCAATCTCACGATTGTCGGGCTATGCGTCCTGACGACGCTCTTTCTGCAGATCCTGTCGAACCTGGCCAACGACTACGGCGATACCATACACGGAGCTGACAGTGTGCACCGGGAAGGCCCCAAGCGGGCGGTGCAGGCCGGTCATATTACGGCAGAACACATGAAGAAAGGGATGGCGGCCTTCAGCCTGTTGTCGCTGGTGTCGGGGTTGCTACTGCTATGGGTGTCCTTCGGCACCGAAGGTTTGCTCTACTTCCTGCTCTTCCTGGTGCTGGGCCTGGCTGCGATCTGGGCGGCCATTAACTACACGGCCGGGGCCAAGCCATACGGTTATGCCGGGCTGGGCGATATCTCGGTGTTTGTGTTTTTTGGGCTGGTGGGCGTGCTGGGTACCTATTTTCTGCAGGCGCAACAACTGGAGGCGGAGGTTATCCTTCCGGCGCTGGTCTGTGGCTTTTTTGCTACGGCGGTGCTCAACGTCAACAATATCCGGGATATCAAGTCGGATGTGCTGGCAGGCAAACGCTCCCTTCCGGTAAGGATGGGGCCGGAGCGCGCCCGGGTATACCACCTTTTCCTATTGGCAGGCGGGGTGCTGAGTGCGCTGTTGTACGTGCTGCTTAACTTTTATAGCGTTTGGCAGTTCCTGTTTGTGCTGGCAATCCCGCTGGTGGTGATCAATGGCCTGAACGTATGGCGCAAGCAGACTTCTGCAGAGCTGGATCCTTACCTGAAGCAGATGGCCATTACCACGCTGCTGTTCGTGCTGCTGTTTGGCATCGGGCAGGTGGTGGGGTAGAGGAGTAGGCTGGCCAGGGTTTAATTACAAAATACCCAGTTGTTTGAAAATTGCCCTGGTAATCTCCCTCCGGCAGTTTAAAAAGGCAGGATTTTCAGTCTCCTTGTTTTTAGTTAACCTGGTCGCGAAGAAGTAGACATTGTCTGTTTTTTCGATGTAACCTACCCACCAGCCGGTGTCCTGTCCGCCAAAATTTGTCCAGCCTGTTTTGGCCCGTAGCACATAACCTTCGCCTTTTTCCTCTATCATTATGCGTTTCACTATTCCGAAGCTTCTTTTTGAGAATGGTAACCGCTCTTCGTACAGGTTTTTCAGGAATTCGATCTGGTTCACAGGCGTTACACCAAATTGGCCGTAGTTCCAGAAATCGCCTTCTTTTCCTGTCGTAATATGGCCGTTGCCATAGCTGCTTTTTTTGAGGTACTTCCTATACTTGTCCTTCCCGACTTTTTCTGCCAGCGCCACATAAAACCAGACCGTTGAGTTTCGGAAAGCTTTTTCCATGTCGGTGTCTGCGTTCCAGGCGCTCACTTCTCTTTCTTTGCCGTCCCAGGCCAGCACCTCCTGCTCATCTGTAACGGCGCCCGTCTCTAAAGCGATCAGGGAGTTGATGATCTTGAAAGTGGAAGCCGGCAGGGTTTCCCGGCGGGCGTCTGCCTCGTCACTGAAGATCCACTTCTTGTTCTTGTAGTCGTAGATGGTGGTGCTGCCATTGATCTGGCAATCCAGGAAGGGCTGCTGCAGGTTATGCTGGCCCAGGGCGAATAGGGGCAGCAGCAACAGAAGGGACAGGAACAAATGGGTTTTCTTCATAAAGCTGATTAGCGCGGGCATTCGCAGCCTTGGATTCAAGGCTATACCTGAATTTAAGCTGGAAACCCGATAGTACAGGTAGAACTGATTTAGGGAATGAAGTTGTGCTCAGCGTCTTAAAATCGGCCGGTAAGCAGGTCGCTGCTACGGATGATCTTTCCACTCAGCCCCAGGAGGTCTGCTTTGGCTGCCTCAAAACCTTTTTTGTCGATCGGGCGGCAGGCATCTTCTATCAGGTGGGTTTGAAAACCTTCCAGTTGGGCGTCTTTGGCAGAGAAGTAGACACAGTAATCACCTGCCAGTCCCGCCAGGTATACCTCCTGCACTTTCTTGCCCCGCAGGTAGTCAGCCAGCCCGGTAGACTTGAGACGACCGTTGTCATAGAAACCACTGTAGCTGTCAATTTCGGGGTTGGTGCCTTTGCGGAAGATGGCCTCGATCCGGTTGGTATCCAATGCCGGAGCTAGGTCAGCGCCGGGCGTTCCCTGCAGGCAGTGGTCCGGCCAGAGCACCTGCGGAAGGCCCAGCAGCTTGGTTTGGTCAAACACATTTTTGCCTGCATGCTCAGACGCAAAGCTTTTGTGTCTTTCTGGGTGCCAGTCCTGTGTGGCCACTATCAGGTCAAAATGTGCCTGCAGCTGGTTTGCGATCGGGATAACATGGTCTCCTTCGGGTACGGCAAGGGCGCCTCCTGGCAAAAAATCGTTCTGAATATCAATTAATAAGA